>CALIRN010000334.1 GCA_938042265.1 uncultured Eubacteriaceae bacterium | reverse complement strand
GCTTGTTTTTGTATCAGTCGGCATGCTGTCCCAGGCGTCGTCCTGTGTTCCGTACATTCCCTTTGTACTGTTATAATGCTCAAATGCGGTTTTTGAACCTTCAGCAGCCGCACAAAGCTTTTGGTAGTCCTGATACGCCTTATCCATATAATCCACAAAATAACCCAACGGTCCAAGCAAGGTTTTTAAGCTTCTGTACACAGCGTCAAAGGCGTCCACTCCCGAATTTTCAAAATGCTCAAGCGCTCCCTTTACATCACCTTTTAGCAAATCCTTAAAGCCCTCTATTTGTTCGTTCGCCACACTGATATAGTCAGAAATAGTTTTAAACTGGTCAATCATAATCTCAATTCCCCAGTCGGCGCCCAGTCCAATCAAATCTGTAATTGCCTCCAGTAGGGGATTTAATTTCTCCAGGGTCCACCCCAGCGCATCTCCGAGATTTTCAAAATCATCCCCATTTTCGTCAAAAATATCTCTTATCCTGTTAAAGGCTTTTAAAAATTTTTCGCCCAGTTCCTTGCCAAAGCCCTTTATAATATCCCATGTATCTCCCAGGGCATTACGCAGTCTTTTACTTTTGGTGGCTAAAAATGCAACCGACGCACCTACTGCAACAATACCCGCCGTAATCCACGTAACGGGGCACGCAAGAAAGCTTGTATTAAGTCCCAGCATTGCGGTTTTAAAAATGGTTGTCCCGATACCGGCACCCTCTGCGGCTTTGCTTAATGCATTAAATGTCTTATATACCTTATTGACCACAGTAAATCCCTTCATAAACGCCAGTACTGAGCCGCCTGCAATGGCAAGTCCCTTCCAATGGTCTGCAGTCCACTTTACAACAGGCTTTGCCTTTTCAAATGCTTCCCTTGTCTTATCAACGGCATGCGGAAGCTCCTCTTTTACAAAACCGATAACTGCTTCCTGCACAACCGGCACCTTTGCCGCCATCCAGTCCAATCCCTTTTGTATATATGGTGCAAATTCCTTTCCAAGCTCAATCTGCATATCCGAAACAGCAGATGTAAACCTTGCCCATGCACCGTTTAAGTTATCTGTCATGGTGGTACTCAGCTTGTCCATGGCTCCATCGGAGTTGTTAAGCTCATCTGTCAGATACTGCAACTCTGTTCTGCCGTCAGCAACAGTTGTATTTAAGCCTGCCATAAGGGCATTTAAAGTAGTCAGCTGACTCTTGCCACCAATCATGGTAAGATAAGTGTTCCTCTGCTCCTCCGTCATGTCTTTGGTTTTTTCGTTAAGCTCCGTTAGTACCGCCGTTATGCCCTTAAATTTTCCGTTGCTGTCATAAGCCGATAAACCCAGTGCCTCCATTGCATCGGCGCTTTCACCGCTCTTTTTGGTAAGGTTAATTAAGGTAGACTGCAGGGCATTGCCTGCCTCACTGCCCTTAATACCTCTGTTTGCCAGTACACCCAGCAGGGCGCCACCCTCCTCAATACCTGTGTTAAAAGTCTTAAAGGTACCGCCCACACCAATCATTGCCTCGTTAAACTGCAGTAAATTGGTGTTGGACTTGCTCTGTGCCTTAGAGCCTACGTCTAGGTAACGCTGCATATCGTCTACCTGCAAGTTTAACGCACTCATAGAGTCGGTAACTAAGTCAGACACTGTGCCTAAGTCCGCATTAGCTGCCTCTGCTGCTCTAAGCATAGGCATTAATCCCTTTGTACTTTCCTCCACGCTCCAGCCTGCTAAAGCCATGTAGTTAAGTGCATCAGCCGCCTCTGTTGCCGTCTTTGTGGTAGACTTGCCTGCGTCTCTTGCAGCCTGCTCCAGTTTTGCATAGTCCTCTGAGGTCTTATCTATAGCCATGGTACCTGCAACATTGCTCATGCTTTGCTCAAAGTCACGATACGTATTTACACTGCTTACCGCAAAGCCCGCAGCAGCAGCTCCCGCAATGGCAAACCCCTTTTTTGCGGCGTCGCCTATTTTACCGAGGCTTTTTTCAAAGCTCTTTGATGTCCTGTTGCAGTCCTGCATTTTTGTGTCGAAAATCAATGTTTCTTTTTGTGCCGCAGATAGTTTTGACGTAAACTTATCCTGGAGGTTTAATATTGCATTAATTGTTTTTGCCATATACCTTAGTCCTCCTTAATTTCGTAACCGTTTTCCCTATACCAGCGCTTCATTGCAGACTCATAAAAAAACAGCTCAGCCGCTGTTGCATTAAGGATTTCCTCCTTCGGAATCCCTCTTACAACATAAAACTGAGCTATTCTTAGTATTTTGTCTGCGTTAATTAGTTTTTTATTACTTCAATATCTCCCTCAACGTCATCATGGTTAAGTATCTTGCCTGCAATCTCCACAATTTCGCCTAAGGTAAATACCTTGGCAACTACGTCCTCAGGATCCTTAATACCCAACTGCTCGTGGAGCTCCTTATTCTGCAACAGCTTGCTTGCATTGTAAATAACTCTTATAAACATTTCCGTCTGGTCAATTTCACCCTTCTGCAGCTGTCGTCTGTATTCCATAAGCTCGTATGTAGACGGCTTTTCAAACTCCATTTCACCATCAATACATGGCACATAAATCCTAAGTGGCTCTGCAGCATTTTCCTTTCTTGCCATAGCTCTCTTTACAATACCGTCAATGGTAACGGAGGCCGCATTAATATTCTTTTTCATTGTAATCACTCCTTAATCGTATTAAGATATTCAATGTCCGCAAAACTAAATGGCAGCTCTTCGCTTATGGTAGACTTGGTTTCAATGTCATAGCCTGCCTCCGAAAAAACAACTTCCTTTAGCTTTACCGGTTCATTTTCTTTGGTGTGCTTGTTTTCAATGTCAACGATTATCTCAATATCAGGGATAACTCCTGTCTGCAAGCTCTCAACTATAGTTCTAATCAACGTGCTGGCAGTCTTATATTCCGTAAGTGTACCCTCGCCGCCATAGCCAAGATAAATCTTGTGGGTACCATACTCGCCCATAACAGCTGCGTCATCAAAGTCACCGGTCATCTTGTAACTAATCTTAGATGTGTAGGGTACCAGCTTACTGTTAACGTATACTTTTGTTGCAGTACCCACAAGCGTCTTTGTCCTGTCAAATGCCATAATAATTAACCTCCTAACTTATGCAGATAATGAAATTTGCATAGACAAATTGTGTATGCAGAAACACTTTTTAATATCAGCTGCAAGGTACATTGTCCTCTTATACGGATAATGCTTAACCTGTGCATCTGTCCAATCAGCAGCCTCAGCAATATTAATCTTAAGCATATTTCGCTGTGTTTCGCAATCTATGTCAACAGTGTTGTCATAGTCAGGGTCAAGCACATTGTAATTTACATCGGTTTCCAGGCTGTCCAGGTAGCTGCGTGCAGCCGCTACAAACAACATTTGATTAGCGTAGGTATTACGTACATTGCCGATATACTCCTTAAACGCACTCCTTATATCGTCTGCAATCATATCCATAGTTTCCACACATTCCACAAAACTCATATCCTCTGTTTTTGTGTTATTGTCATAGGTGGTCAGGCTGTTAATGCCGCTGGCAATAACATACTCATTATCCACCAGTGCAATGTGCATCTCACCCTTTTCCGTTGCCTCCTCAAGCTCCTCACCGCTAAGGACATCAGCACCCGAAATATCTTTGCAGGTCTTGTAGGTCATAGAGCTTGTAATGTTAATACTTGCTGCCATACTTAAAATCCAAGGCACATATATATCGCCTGTAACTTCCTCATCGTTCATTGTAACAGCGTCTGTTGCAAAATTGACAATGCTCATATCGTCAGCTGCATACTGCCATACAATACCCTTGTAGGTGTACCCCTGCTTACGCTTCGCAATTATCCAGCTTGCAAGTGCTGTGTTTTCCTCAATGGTTGCCTCTGCAACAGCAATCCAGCCGGTTGCTCTTACCTTAAGTACAACACCAAGGGCAGCCCCAATAGCAG
The DNA here is from genome assembly GCA_938042265.1 of uncultured Eubacteriaceae bacterium. Classification (GTDB taxonomy): domain Bacteria; phylum Bacillota; class Clostridia; order Lachnospirales; family CAG-274; genus CALWRD01. The sequence continues at coordinate 5,565 of CALIRN010000334.1, read as the reverse complement.
TGTCACCACCATCTGCCGCACACCTTACAACAAGCAGCTCATAGGGATTGTAGGCAAGGGCACCCTTTACTGCACGTAAATTGTCGGCAGTAAACTTAGCCTCCTCAACCTCTGTAAGGTCCTTGTAAATAACACTATCCCAGTTTGTGTCGGTATCGTCTTTAACAATAAGTATGGCAGTACCACGCTCACTTCTTACAATAGCCGATGTTGCAAGCTGCTTAAATAAAATACTAATATATGGAATCTTGCTTTCTTTAGCCATTTTTACCTCCTAAAAATATTATTCAATGTTTACCTCAATTTCCTCAAGCATTTCTGCATTTTCCTCGTCTGAGTAGTCCTCATCAAAGTCGTTTTCAAATACCCATTCCGCTACCAGCTCACCTGTAGCTGTTCTGTCAAAGTCAAGCTCATTGGCCCATACGCCGCACATTTCCTCAACCTGTATCGGTTTTTTCAAAAGCTCTGCAATAAGTGCCGATACCTTTTTGTTTTCAAGCTCCTTGTGCTTTTTATCCTTTGCAAAGTAAATCAGCCTGAAGGTCAAGGCCTTGCTGCTTACTATGTCGTTAAGCACTTCGTGCTTTTCCTCCATATCCAGCTTAATTGACGGTCGTACAATAGGGGTTTCGCTGTCCCATTCGGGTATTTCGCAGCCAATTTTTTCGGTTAAAAGTACAACCATTTTTCTGTAAATATCAATAGTTTTCATAACATCACCCTTAATCAAGCAAATCCAGTATGTTGTCATAAAAATTTTCAACATCTTTTTCATATTTTGGTGCAAATTCCTTTTGGGTATTTTCCATAATGTGCTTGCCATCTCGAAACTCCTCACCTTGATTGGTCTGCACCATATGACCATACTCAATCAGATGTGCGTGTCTGGCATCATTGTATACCCTTATAGAGTTTCCTCCATTACCCCTATAAATATAGTGCTTGCCTCTCTTAATGCCTTCTTCGTAATGACCGGTTTTCTTTTTAACGGTTTTTCTTGTGTTTTTTACGGCTCGACGCTTAAGCTTGTTGCCCTCGTTCACCATAAACCTTTCCACTTTACCCGGATAGGCCTTCTTTATAAGGTCAATACCGGAAATAAAGCTTCTGCAGTCAACATCAATACTCACCTTAATCACCTCACTCCACAACCATTTTGCACCCAAGCTCCAATAGCTCAGGCTGATTGTACATAGGCTGCACACTTTTCACCTCATAGGTATAGCCTGCATACTGCAAATACATACCCTTTCGGTAGTTGTACAGATCCTTTCTCACCCTTATTTTATGCGTAATCTCAAAATCCTTGTAGTTACCCTCATAGCTGTTTTCTTTTACAGTAACATTTGCGGCTATAATCTGTCCCCACACTCTGCCTACAAGGACATTATCAAAAACGGCACAGCCTGTTTCATCTGTGCCGATTTTTTGCCTTTCCATAACCGCAAGTCGCCACTTACGTTCCTGACTCCGTATCATAGCAAAACCTTAGCTGCTGTATTAGATGTGTGAGGTTAAATGCTGCCGTTTTTGTATTATCAGCAATACTTCTCTGCTCGTAGGCATTAGCAGTATATAGCAGTATAAACCTTTGGTATATTTCGTTATCCTCCGGCGGAGTATAACCTATAGCATTTTTGCAGTATTCCCTTGCCTCATTAATAAAATCCTCAATGAGGGTATCCTCCTCGGTATACTCAGGCTCTATACGCAAAAAAAGCTTTACCTTTTCAAGCATCTACATCCCCTCTTACGGCTTTTATCACGCAGTTTCCTCTGCTGTATCGTCTGTATCAACTGCAACAGGAGTAATAACAACTCTGCGGCCTGCATCCTTATCATTGGAAATTGCAACACCTCTCTGCTTACAACGAATAAGAGTCATATCTGACGTGAATGCTGCGTGTGTGCTTATTGCAATTTCAAGGGTCTTGCGGTCAAAGAATTTAACCGCCTCGAACATATCGCCAACCCAAAACTCATAAGTACCCTCATCAGATGCAAATACTTTATCAGTAAGTACCACAACAGGCTTGCCTGCAAATACCTTTGTACCCTGCTGTGTAAGGCTGTCCTTAAGTAATGGTCTGCCATTACCGTCAACAAGGCTGTCAAGATAGTCATAACCTGTTTGATTAGCAACAATAATTGCAGCACTGCTAATTGCTGGGTCAAGCTTAACATTAAGGGTGTGGTTTATAGCCTTATAGCTGTCACCATCAACCACCGCTGATGTCTTTAATACCTTAATAATATCAGCATTGTCTGTTCTTGTAGCCGCCTTTGCAAAGTAACGGCCAATATAGCTTAAAAGGTTTGCCCGCTCATCTGCAAGCAAATCATCACTAACAGGGATAAGTAAGCCCTTTGTTTTCACTTTCCAATCCAAGCGAACAAAATCAATATCGCCTTCGGAAATAACTTTTGTTTCCTCAAAGTCAAGGAGCATACCATCTTCCGTACCCTCTACTACGTAGGTACCGCTTAATGTAGTTACAGGTATAACATCACAATACTGTTTAAGGTTACCAAGCTCACGCTTAAGCTCCTCGATACGTGTTACCTCATCTGTTGGTACAAGATAACCACCGTCTTTGCCTGTGTTTTCTACAAGAGCCATTTCCGCATCTGTCAGCTTCATACCCTTAACAGCTTTGTTAAATGCCGTAAGTGCGTCAGCCCTGCCCTTTGTTTCAGGCTCCTTTAGCTCATCTGCAAACGGTATTTCAAGCTTTTCAAGCTCCAGCTCAACATCGTACTCATGCTTCAAAGCTTCAATTTCCTCAATTAAAGCATGTGCCTCCGGTATTTTGCCTGCCTCCTTCAGTCCTTTCATTTCCGCCTTTTTCTCAATAATTCTGTTAAAAATTTCTAAGCTTTTTTTCATTTTCTGCCTCCTATGATATTTATAAAATTGTATAAAAAAAGAGCCATGTAATTTTTTTATAAAAATTCAAAGGCTCTTAATTCCGCATAATAAAAGGCACCTGCATTATTGTAAGTGCCCTTTGTAATGAGCTTTTATCTCAAATAAAGGCTCACTTCAGCGTTTTTAATTGTTCACTTTTATTGTATTTTCGCTCAGTCTGTATACAACATACTGATTTAATGATACACCCTCTTTTTCCGCCTCTATTGCAAGGCGCTGATGAAGGCTTTTGGGTATACGCACATTAAATTTACCGCTGTATTTTTCTGCATTCATAGGCTCGGGGACATCAAAGCCGTTTTCAAGCTTTGTTTCAATATATCCGTACATAGCCTCCCTCAGGTTTTCATACAGCTCTTCAATGGTATCTCCCGTACTCTGGCAGCCGTCAAGCTCCAACACCCTGCCATAATAATACTGTCCTGTTTCATCATCCATATAGCTTGTTATAAAACTGTACGGAAGCTTCATGTAATCCTCTGCTGTTTTTATTTTACTCATATTTTTTTTAATGGCAAGCTCTGCTCCGAACAGGGGCTTTTATTCCCCTATTCGGCTTAATACATCTTTTATATAGGCTTTTTTCAAAGGGTTTTCATCCTTTATCGTTATTACCGCACCCTCTGCATTAACATATTGTCTGTGTGAGCCTCTTTGTCGGTCTAACCTGTAACCGTAAGCTACTAATACCTTGTGTACCTCTTCAACCCTTATTCCGTTAGGCTGATTTTTCATCTTTTGAATTATTTTTTCAACGCTTGCCATTTCTTTCACCTCCTATATTATAGTACCATATTTGGTACTATAAGTCAAGCGTTTTTTTTAACTTTAAAAATATTTTAATCCGACAAAAGCATTTCCTCAACTTCAATTTCAACAATTTTCGCTTCAATATCCTTAAGCATTTTCACTTCGGCATTAGTGGTATCACAGTCTTTATCTTTAGCAAAAGTAAGCTCCATGGGTACACTGTCATACCATTTAAGGCTGTCGCCTCTTGCACAGGCACAGGCCATAAGGCTTTCATCAATTAAAACTCTTTCAAACATTGCGGCACTTTCCTCTGCAGTCAGCCAGGTTTCTGCCTTAAGCAGTTCATTTATATAATTCCTGTCATAACCGGATGCACTGCTGTAAATATCAGTTATACTCTCGCATATCTTGTCAAGGCTGTCTGCCTGCTTTCTGAGCTCTCCCGCATTTCCGGTGCAAATTGTCCAGGGCTCATGTACCATAAGCATGGCGCCCCTCGGCATATATATTTCATCACCTGCAAGGGCGATAACACTTGCCGCCGATGCGGCCAGCGCATCAATATATACAACCGTTTTACCCTCACGAGCTTTAATCATATTGTAAATGGCAATACCCGAAAATACATTGCCTCCGGGGCTGTTTATATGTATATGAATTTCCCTGCCTTTGTTATTTTCAATAAAATTTTTTATAAAGACAGGGCAAGTATCACCCTCCCAGCTGTCATAAGGACTTGAGGTTATATCACCGTATATGTTATATGCAGGTATGTTGCCCTCCATTTTTACACTGTCCAAAATCTTTTTAATATCTGTCATTTATACCACCCTTTCAACAATATCTCGGTGCTCAAAAAAGTAAATCTTGCTCTTGAAACCCTCCTGATAAGGCACACCTGCATAGTCGTGTATTACTTTTTCTTCGTCATAAGTACGCTTGCCTATTATCAGCATACGTATAGGCTCCTTATCGGATAGCACCTTAACCTCATCACCAACGTTAAATAAAAAATCATTCATTGTTATCATTCTCCTCATTTAGTCCGTACTGCCTACCTACATCCTTAATATCAATATAGGTACCGTTTACAATACTTCGGTCACCGCCATCAACGTCAAACAGGTCAAGCTGACGTCTTGCTTCATTAATGGTCATAATACCCATAGAAACCTTACGCACAAGGCTGTCAGTCTGGCTCTTGATATCTCCACGTAATATAGCGTTTACATTACGCTTTAAATAATAGCCGTCCTCTCTCTCATAGCTGCTAAGCAGCTTGTAGCTGTCCTCCTGCTCATAGGCATTAAGGATATATAATAGCGTATCTACATAAAAACTTAAGTTCTGCGCTTCTGAATTGCTGTAACTGCTTTTTTCGTAATTGTTTAGCTGATTGGGCTTAATGCCAAATGCCGAGGCAATTTCTAAGCTGCTATATTTTTTAATGTCCAGAAACTGTACATCAGCAAGGCTAATATTAAGCGGTGTCAGCTTCATTCCAAGGGGTATGGGTATTATACTGCCGTAATTCTGCTGACCGCTTGTGTACTGCTTAAGCTGTTCAAGCAACTTTTTTTCAGCACCACTGTTAAGGTCGCCCACATATTCCAGTACCGCCTTGCCTGTTATACCATTTTTGTAAACACCTCTTGTAAGTCCCTGTGCATCCTTCTTTTCCCTTATAGTGCTTGCAAGTATATCCCTTATGGCCATACCGCTTATACCGTCTATGGATAATACACTGCTGCGATAATGCAGCACGTCCTCATAACTAAAAAGATACACCCGACTGCTCTTAGGCTCCACATATCTTATGTAAACTGCATCTCTTGTGCCAAGTATACCCTTGTTGTCAATTAGTATTGTAGTATACTCAG
>CALIRN010000333.1 GCA_938042265.1 uncultured Eubacteriaceae bacterium | reverse complement strand
ATCAAAATAGGCTATGAGCTTTTTAATATTCCCTCAGAGGATATTGCCTCAAAAATTCTTTTTGCAGGAATTCGCTTTACAGCCGCAGGAATTTTTGTTACAATATTTAATGCGGTAATCCATAAAAGACTTGTACTGCCAAAGGCAAATGAGCTTAAGGGGATTATCCCTCTGGCTCTTATACAGACTACAATCCAGTACATCTTCTTTTATATCAGCCTTATTTATCTTTCGGGGGTAAAAGGCTCCATATTAAACTCCATAGGCAATTTTTTTGCCGTTATACTGGCTCACTTCTGCTTTGCCTCGGACAGACTTAACCTGACAAAGGTAATTGGCTGTGCCCTTGGCTTCTGCGGTGTTGTACTATGCTGCCTTGACGGAAACAGTATAGATATGAGCTTTAAGCCTATGGGTGACGGCTTTATTCTCATAGCTGCATTCTGCTTTGCGCTTGGCTCGGTCATTACCAAATTTATAACAAAAAATTCCGACTCAGTTATGATTACGGGCTTTAACCTCGGTATCGGCGGTATTGTGCTTGTAATTATCGGCTTGTGCTTTGGCGGTCATTTAACCATAGCAAGCCCTGCCGCAGCTGCAATGCTTACTTACCTTGCACTGCTGTCCTCCGTTGCCTTTGCAGTATGGGCACAGCTGCTTAAGTATAACCATGTGGGTAAAATTTCCGTATATTGCTTTCTTAATCCCGTATTCGGAGTAATACTTTCGGGCATATTTTTAGGAGATGAGTTTCTTAATATCAATACACTTATTGCACTTATACTTGTAAGCCTTGGCGTGTATATAGTTAACAGAACACCAAAAACATCAGACTGATATAATTTATTCGGCAATTTTTGCCGAATTTTATGCATCCTTAGCTCAGTGGATAGAGCGTTCGGCTCCGAACCGAAAGGTCGTGGGTTCAATTCCCATAGGATGCATAGCAAAACGCATTGATTAAGCTAGTTTCAATGCGTTTTATTTTTTTTTAACAATTTACTGTATATTAATTTCCCACATTTTTTCACACAAGTTTTTGAACTAAGATTCACAAACTTTACATCAACATTTTTGTTTTTTAATAAATGCGTCCTCGAGGTTCAATCCCCAAGGGGCATTGATTGAAGAAAAAATGAAACAGATGCCGACGCTCAATCTCTCCGCTTACGCCCGAAAAAAGCTCATTGACAGGTACATCATCATGCTTGACTTGCAGGAAGGCAAAGGACATACGGCGCAGTTGTTAAATATTGGGAAAATTACGTAATTCGTGTTGAAAACACAATTAGTGTTAAGGGCATTTCATGGGATGGAAAGCAACGGAAATGAGTCGCTCAAATATGTCTCCATCAAAAAAGATATAATTGGGGGCGATTATTGATGTTGAAAGTTTAAAAAACTAATAGTTAAAACGCCCGTTCTTCCTCTGTTATCCGAATAATGATTTGCACGTTTCCTGTTTTCCATGAGTATCTCTTTTTCGCTAACAAGACGTTTGCAAACGGCATTTCTGCCCGCTTTGCGTTAAATTTTCTTTTACTACCTACTAAGGAGAACAAGGCGAAAATGCCAAAGTTTTAAGAAAGAAAATCTTAGAAAAAACATTTGCCATGAAATGTGTTAAAGCAGAGAACTTGCGTTGTGCTATTAAAGAATGAGTGGTAAAATAGTTGCAGATAATCAAACGACAAATCTGGATTTAAGGAGATAATAGAAATGGCAGATAAAATTCAGCACGCATATCACGATTCAAAAAATATCTATGACGATGTTTTGACACAGAGAAGCTTTTTGGGCAGACTCTACATAAAACTGTTCTGGGGCGGAACAGATGACAATAAAATTGCAAGAAAGGTTCTTGCTTACATCCCGGATGATTTTAATGGCGTCTTATTAGATGTGCCGGTTGGAACTGCCGTGTTTACACAGGAGAAATGGCAAAGCCTTTCAAATGCAAAAATTATTTGTCTTGATTACAGTGAAGATATGCTTGCACAGGCAGAGACTCACCTGGCAAATTGTTCTCATATATCGTGCATACAAGGTGATGTCGGACAACTCCCGTTAGAAGATGAATTATGTGATATTGTTTTAAGTATGAATGGTTTTCATGCTTTCCCAAACAAGAGAAAGGCTTTTCAGGAAATATGGCGCGTTCTGAAACCGGGAGGAAAATTCATCGCCTGTTTTTATATAAAGGGTGAAGCACGCATTACTGATTGGCTAGTAAAAAATATTCTTGCAAAGAAAGGGTGGTTCACTCCGCCATTCCAAACTAAAAGCGAGATAAAAGGATTACTGGAACAGACGTATGAAAGAGTAGATTTCCATATAGATGGTTCTATGGTTTATTTTGAATGTGTGAAATAAGGAAATCAACAGCTTCCCGTTATCGTGCCAAAAACAATCGCTTCTTACTCGTTTTTTTCGCACCCTGTATGACAGCTACCTTATTCCGTTTGTTGGTTGATACTGTTTTATGAGTAGCCACCATTTTGGGTAGACTTTTTCGACACGCTGAGGCTTATTACAGTATAAATTCTGTAATAAGCCATTTATTTTATGCCAAAGTAACACCTTCCCTTACCTTTTTTCTATAAGTAAGCACAAACGCCAAAACTATGGAGCTTGCCGTAATTATCCAACTTATCGGATAAACCGCAAGCAGACTTATGAAAGTACCAATGCCCATTATCTTAAATATTATAAATACATAAACAAGCCTTAATCCGCACACACCCACAACAGTAATAACTGCCGGTGTCAAAGAGTGTCCCATACCACGCATAGCGCCTGAAAATACCTCAAGCATACCGTTTATCACCTGAAAGCCAAGTATAACGTGCATACGCACAAAGCCGTACTTCATTACCTCGGCCTCCGTGGTAAAAATTGAAAGAAACATACCATCAAAAAGTAAAAATACCGAGCTTACCATAATAACAGAAACCGCACACATTACTGCAGTACGTATCACTATGCTTTTGCACCGCTTTAAATTATCCGCACCCATATTCTGGCTTACAAAGGTTGTGCAGGTCTGACTGTAGGCATTAAGCACATAATAGGTATAGTACTCAAAGTTAAGGGCTGCCGAGCTGCCTGCAACCGCAACAGAGCCAAATGTATTGAGCGCACCCTGTATACATACATTTGATAATGAAAATACCATACCCTGTATACCTGCCGGCACACCTATCCTTGCGACCTCACTTAAAATTTTACTATCAAATTTAAGGGCTTTAAGGTCAAGGCGGATAAGGCTTTTTTCTCTTGTAAGAAACAGCACTATCAGTCCAGAGCTGACCACATTTGAAGTAACCGTGGCAATGGCAACTCCCGAAACGCCCATACCGCAGACAATAACAAAAAACAGATTAAGCAGCACATTTACAACCCCTGAAACCATAAGACAAATCAAAGGGCGCTTTGTATCACCTATACTCCTTAAAAGTGCCGAGCCAAAATTATACAGCATTGTAAAAGGCATACCAAAAAAATAAATACGCATATATGTAGTTGCTAATGGAAGCACATCATCAGGGGTTGACATAAGCATAAGTAACGGGCGGATAATTTTCTGCCCCACTATAAAAAGTATTACACCGCTAAAAAGTGCCAACAGCATTGAGGTATGCACCGTCTTTTTAACAGCCTCATCATTCCGCTGTCCCAAATACTTTGCCGCAGTTACATTGGCACCTATGGAAAGACCCACAAACAAATTTATCAGCAAACCGATAATGGGTCCTGTACTTCCAACCGCCGCAAGGGGAGCACTGCCCGCATATCTTCCCACCACCGCCACATCGGCAGAGTTAAAAAGCTGCTGTAAAATACTGCTTGCTGCCAACGGTATGGCAAAAAGCAAAATTTTATCGGATATTGAACCGTTAAGCATATCCATTTCATTTTTACGGCTCATAGCTACACTTCCTTTAGTTATATTATCGCAAAAAAAGATGAATCCTTTTTTGACTCCGATAAGCTACATTGCTGAGTTATAATTTTAACATAAAACCATTTAATTTTCAATAGCCAAGGATATTCTTGCTCCGCTGCGCTGCACACTCCGTAACTTTTTCTGAGTACAAACAAAGCATCCACCGCCTAAAAGGCGGTGGATGCTTTGTTTGTTGTAATTTCTCTTATTTTAAAACAGATAAAAACTTATTCTATTGATATTACCTTGTAATCCTGCGCTTCAACCGCATTCTTAAGCACTACATCATCTACGGCACCTCTTAAGGCAACAACAGCAGTACCCTTTTCATGGCTTACAACAGCCTCGGACACCTGCTCTATTGCCTCAAGACACTTTTTAACTCTTGCCTCACAGTGCCCGCACATCATACCCTCAATTTTCATTGTTTTTGTCATACCAATTTCCTCCTTTTTATTTTTAATTTTTATAACTTTATCATTTTTTGTATCATACATTTTAAACAGGTTAAGTCTTAAGGCATTTGTTACCACGCAGAAGCTTGAAAGGCTCATAGCCGCAGCACCAAACATGGGGTTAAGCTGCCAGCCCAGCAGCGGTATCCATACACCTGCCGCAAGAGGAATACCTATCACATTGTAAAAGAAAGCCCAAAACAGGTTTTCATGAATATTTTTAAGGGTTGCCCTGCTTAGCCTGATTGCCGCAGGCACATCACTTAAGCGGCTTTTCATAAGCACCACATCAGCCGCATCAATGGCAATATCCGTACCTGCACCTATGGCAATACCAATATCGGCAGCAGTAAGTGCAGGTGCATCGTTAATACCGTCGCCTACCATAACAACTCTGCCCTTTCCTTTAAGCTCACGTATTGCACGTTCCTTACCGTCAGGCATAACACCTGCAATTACCTTGTCAACACCTGCCTGTTTACCAATGGCAGCCGCAGTTTTTTCATTATCGCCGGTAAGCATAACAACTCTGATACCCATATTTTGCAGCTCTCTGACCGCTTGAGGACTATCCTCCTTTATAACATCAGCTACGGCAATAATACCTATAAGCCTGTTATCCTTTGCAAAAAACAGCGGAGTTTTGCCCTGCTGCGCCATATTTTCTGCCTTTATCCTTAACTGTCTGGAAATTTCGGCCTTTTCGGAAACAAACCTCATACTGCCGCCCACAAGCTCACTGTCTCCATACCTTGCAGATAATCCGTTGCCTGCAAGCGCTCTAAAATCCGTAACCTCTGAAAAGCTGACATTATTTTTATCTCCATACTCAAGCACGGCCTTTGCAAGAGGATGCTCACTCTTTTTTTCAAGGGAATATGCCATTGTAAGCAGTTCCTTTTGAGATATACCCTCTGCAGGTATTATATCCGTTACCTTTGGCTGTCCTTCCGTAATTGTACCTGTTTTATCCAGCACAACAATCTCCGTTCTGCCTGTCT
>CALIRN010000332.1 GCA_938042265.1 uncultured Eubacteriaceae bacterium | reverse complement strand
AGGGATAAATACGGCGATTTTTCAAGTATAGAAGAAATTAAAGAAGTTGACGGAATTGGTAACAGCATCTTTGAAAAAATAAAAGATGATATTACTGTTTACAGATAAGGGAGGAGAAAAATGGCAAGTAAAATTTTGGTGGTGGATGATGAAAAGCTTATAGTAAAGGGCATAAAATTCAGCCTTGAACAGGATGGTATGCAGGTTGATGCCGCATACGACGGTGAGGAGGCGCTTAAATTTGCCAGAGCAAATAAGTACAGCCTTATTCTGCTTGATGTCATGCTGCCCAAATATGATGGTTTGCAGGTTTGCCAGATGATAAGGGAGTTTTCAAATGTACCTATTATCATGGTAACGGCAAAGGGCGAGGATATGGATAAGATTATGGGGCTTGAGTATGGTGCAGACGATTATATTACAAAGCCCTTTAACATACTGGAGCTTAAGGCGAGAATAAAGGCTATTTTAAGGCGAAGCGTAAGAACTGTTGTACAGGAGGAGCCCAGAAAAAATGTTATCAGCATAAGAGGGCTTGAGCTTGAGCTGGATTCCAGAAGATGCGTAATAGACGGCAAAGAAATTAATCTTACGGCAAAGGAGTTTGACCTTTTGCAGCTGCTTATGGAAAATCCGGGTAAGGTATACAGCAGAGATACACTTTTAAATACAATATGGGGTTATGGTTATCCGGGTGATGCCAGAGCCGTGGATGTTCATGTAAGGCGTTTAAGAGAAAAGATAGAGGCAAAGCCGAGCGAGCCTCAGTATATACACACAAAGTGGGGGGTTGGTTACTATTTCCAGTGACAGCGGTTTAAAATGGTATCAGAGCCTTAAGTGGCTGCTTTTTATAATTTACTTTTTTATAGGCTTTATACCCTTGCTTTTATTCTCATTTATAATGAGTGATACCCTGAGGAGCTATTTTACCGATATAAATGAAAAAGAGGTTTTGTATCAGGCAAACAAAATAGCAGGCTCCATACAAAAGGCTGAATATCTTACAGATCCCGGCAAAAAGGAAAGCTTTGAGTATGAAATGGACGAGAAAAGCAATGAGGAAAATTTTCGTATTATTGTGGTTAACAATGCAGGTGTGGTTGTGGTTGATTCCAGTAAGACTGCCCTTGGCAAGATATATATTGTACCTGAAATTTTAACTGCACTTGATGGCAAGGACCAGGCAAATTTGAGGTGGGACGAGCATGCAATTTACGCTTCCGCCTATATTGAAAACGATGTTTCCGAAAAAATAGGCGCTGTGCTTATAGTATCCTCATTTGATGATGTTTACGAGCTTATTAATGTTATAAATCACAGATGGCTTATTCTTACTGTCGGCATAAGTATAATTGTTGCATTTATAGTGTTCTTTGTATCCCAGCTTATTTTGGCTCCGCTTAAAAATATTCTTGAAACCATCAAGAAAATATCCGAGGGACAGCTACATCAGCGTATTGAAATTAATGGCAAAAACGAATATACGGAAATTGCCGATGCAATTAACAACATGACAGAACAGCTTGAACAGGTTGAAAGCTCCCGTCAGGAGTTTGTATCCAATGTATCACATGAGCTTAAAACTCCTCTCAGTTCTATTAAGGTGCTCAGTGAGTCCATACTTCTCCAGGAGGAAATGCCTACAGAGATGTACAGAGAATTTTTACAGGATATTAACTCCGAGATTGACCGAATGACAAATATTGTAAACGACCTGCTTGCTCTTGTTAAGCTTGACCACAGGGAGGATGCTTTAAATATCGGGGAAACCAATGTAAACAGAATGATTCAGGATGTTATGAAGCGCCTCTATCCGCTTGCGGAAAAGAAAAATATTGAGCTGCTTTATGAGTCAAACAGGGATATGACTGTTGAGGCAGATGAAATGAAGCTTTCCCTTGCTGTATCAAACCTTATTGAAAACGGTATTAAATATACGCCAAATGATGGTATGGTAAAGGTAACAATTGACGGCGACCATCAAAATGTGTTTATCACCGTACAGGATACGGGTATGGGTATAAATGAGGAGGAACAGAGTAAGGTATTCAAACGCTTTTACCGAGTCGATAAAACCCGTGACAGGGAAACCGGCGGTACGGGGCTTGGACTTGCAATTACCCATTCTACTGTAATGCTCCATAACGGAAGCATTAAAATAGTAAGCAGTGAGGGCAATGGCGCTACATTTATTGTCAGATTGCCTATTAAGCACTCTGAAGGGTAAGAAAGGGGTTGTACAATGAAGGTTAAAAAAATATTTATTGCAGGTATTATGGTTGCTTTTGCTGCAATAGCTTTGGTTTGCCTGCTTACCTATATAAGTGCCGTTAAAAAGGGTGAAGGTCTGATGGAGGTTACGCTGTACTACTTTAATCCTTCGGAAAATAAACTTGTTGAGGAAAAACGCAGTATACCTAAAACCGATAATCATAACGAAATTATCAGTGCGGTAGAGGCTGCCTACAGAGAAGGACCCAAAACCCCTAACCTTGTAAAGGCAATGTCTGACAATGTTGATTTTGTGATAGGCAATAACAATGACAGATTGGGTAATGTGCTTGATGTTGATATTAAAGAAGGATTTTCGGACTTGAGCGAAAGTGCAAGGCTTGTTTGTATCGGCTCGGTTGTATACACATTTTCCGATCTAAGCTTTATTGATGAAGTGAGGCTTTCCATAAACGGAGAAAATATTGCGGATTTATATAGTGTGTATGGTAAGAATACAGCCTCTTTAAATAGAGAGAATGTGGTTAATAATCCTATTATAAATCCTGAAAAAATAAACAGGCAAAGAGTTGTGTTGTATTTCCCTGACAATAAGGGGAAGGGGCTTGCACGTGAAGAACGCAGCATTGAGGTTAAGCAGAGCCAGACTCTTGAATATCAGATAGTTGAGCAGCTTGTTATTGGACCTGATGATAAGGAGCTTAAGGCTGCAATTCCGCAGGGTACTAAGATTAAGGATATTAAAACCGAGGAGGGCATCTGCTACGTTAATCTCTCAAATGATTTTGTAAGTAAACTAAGTGGTAGCACTGCTGATGAAAAGCTTATAATATACTCAATTGTAAATTCGCTTACGGAGCTTAATTATGTCAACAAGGTACAATTTCTTATTGAAGGTGAAAAGATAAGCGAATTCAAGGGTCATTATGATTTCAGCAAAACCTTTGAGAGAGATGAAACCCTTATAATTAACTGATCTGTATTATGAAAAGACCTACTCTTTATATTCTGATTTTTATTATTATAGGTATAGCTGCAGGGCGATATGCAGACAGTTTTACACATATTGCCCTTTTTATGATGTGCGTAGCGGTTTTGTCTTATATTATAACAAAGGTATATAACCTTAAGGGGCTTATGCTTTTGCCTGCTGCGGCGCTTGCAGGTTACCTTGTATGCTGTTCTGCTGTCGTACCTCCGGATAAAACGGTTGACTCTTATATTGACAGAGAAATAAGGGTAAGCGGTACGGTACATTCTGTCATATATAATTCTGACGAGGGCAGAGTCTGCTTTGTATTTGACGGACAGGTGTTTGACCTTGGAGAAAACAGGGGAATGTATGATGCAAAGGTAAGAATGAGGGTGTATGGAGATAGGCCTGTTTCCGTAGGCGATATGTTGGTAATTAAAGGCAGACTGAAGGCTTTGTCAGACAGAACAAATCCCTCGGACTTTGACCGTAAAATCTATATGCTGGCAAGGAAACAATACTATATGTTTTATGCTGATGATGTTTTTATATGTGAAAGACAATACGGTATTAATACCTTTATGCAGACAGTTAAGGAGAATACCTGCCGTGTTTATTATAATGCCATGCCTGAAAAAGAAGCAGGCCTTATGTGCGGAATGATGCTTGGTGAAACGGGAGATATTGATGAAAATTTAAGTGATCTTTATAAGAAAACAGGTATTTATCACGTAATAGCAATATCGGGTTTGCATATTACATTGCTTGGAGGAGTGCTGCTTAAGTTGTTTTCAAGACTTGGCAGAACTGCAGGTATGGCTGCTGCAATGGCTGTACTGGGCTGTTACTGTATACTGACAGGCTGTAGCGTTTCGGTAGTAAGGGCTGTTATAATGTTCTATATTATGCTTATTGGCGGCTTTTTATATTATGATTATGATATAGTCAGTGCTGCAGCATTATCTGCCTGTATTTTATTGCTGTATAGTCCTTACTATCTGTTTGACGCAGGCTTTCAGCTTTCTTTCAGTGCAGTGCTTGCAATAGGAGCTGTAGGTGATATTGCAGCCAAATTCAGAAAATACGGTAAAGTTATTGAGGCTACAGGCGTAAATATGGCAGTGGATATGGTAACAAAGCCAATATCAATGTTTCATTTTTACTATGCAAGTCCTTGGGGGATAGTTGCAAATTTTATGCTTGTTCCGCTTATGACCTTTGCTGTGGGCCTAGGCTTTATTATAGCTTTATCGGGCTTTATAAGCTTAGGAGTAGCAAAGATACTGTCAGTACCCGTTGTAATTATACTGCAGTCCGTTGAGGCATGGTGCGAAATTTTTGTAAGTTTGCCTTACTCATATATTATTACGGGCAGACCTGCACTGATTATTCTTTTTGTATATGCAGCCCTTATTATTGCGGGTTATAATTTTGCAATGCTTAACAGACTTAAGCAGCTTTGTACGGCAGGTGTTATATTTGTATGGATATGTTGTACAAAGTATGTATGTAATGAGTTTACGGCCCCGAGCGTTACATTTCTTAATGTTGGTCAGGGTGACTGTGCTGTGGGCAGGGGTGACGACTATTGTTTTATTGTGGACGGAGGCAGCGGCGGAAATATTTTGCTTCCTTATCTTATGTACATAGGTATGGATAAGGTGGATGCGGTATTTATTTCTCATATGGATTCGGACCATATTAACGGGATTTTGGAAATATTGGGTAAAATTCATATTGGCAAGATATATCTGCCGTCGGTATATGATAAAAATGAAAATTATGATGAGCTTATAAGGCTATCAAAGCAGTACAATATAAACGTAGGTATTTTTAGTGAAGGGAAAAGCGTTGTATTCAGTAAAACCGACAGAATGGATTGTCTTTATCCATATGGAGGTACGGCTTTTGGTGACAACAATTGTTCTATGGTAAATAAGTTTGTCTGTGAAAACGGAAGCATACTATTTACGGGAGATATTGAATATGAAGCGGAGGATATTTTATGCGGGTATGGTACAGACCTTAGGGCAGATGTGCTTAAGCTGGCTCATCATGGATCGGATACCTCAAACAGTCAAGAGCTTCTTGAACAGGTAAAGCCTGTTTTGGCAATAGCTTCAGCCAAGAAAAGTGTTTACGGTCACCCGAATGAAGAGGTACTTGAAAGACTTGATAATATGGAAATACCCTGTTACATAACCGAAAACAGCGGTGCAATAAAGGTTGAGCTGTCCCAACAGGGACTATATGTCAGGCCTTATCTGGAGGATTAAAATGAACGAGATTGATACGGCAATTAAAGCCGGTGAATATAAAAGAGTGTATCTTCTTTACGGCGAGGAGGTATATCTGGTTAAGGAATATTTGCAAAAGCTTAGAGATTCCGTTGTTGACAAGGCAATGGAGATGATGAACCTTAATATTTTTGAGGGTAAGGCTGATATTGACAGTATTATAAATGCCTGTGAAACATTGCCATTTATGAGCCGTCAAAGGCTTGTAATAGTTAAAGACAGCAGGCTTTTTGAAACAGGCAGAAAGGAGGATACGGAAAAGCTTAAGGAGTATATTTCTTCTGTTCCGGATACTACGGTAATATGCTTTGTTGAGGATAAGGCAGATAAGAGAAATGCCCTTTACAAGGCGGTGAATAAAGCAGGCAGCTGTATGGAATTTGCCTTTTTAAAGGATAATGAGCTTATAAAATGGGTCAGCGATAAAAGTCAAAAAAGAATAAAGCCGCAGGCTGCCGCGTATCTTGTCAGAAACGTGGGTACCTCAATGGAGGCGATTGAGGGTGAAATTGATAAGCTCCTTAATTACGTATCTGATGGCGGGGAGATTACAAATGCCTTAATTGACAGTATATGCACAAAATCTCCCGAAACCAATGTGTTTGAAATGGTGGAGGCTAT
>CALIRN010000331.1 GCA_938042265.1 uncultured Eubacteriaceae bacterium | reverse complement strand
GAGGCGGAGATTGCTCAGAGAATAAGTGATTTCCTCTGCGGTTCAGGCTATGCCCTTGACTGCTCAATCCAGTCCATTTCTGATGAGATTTTTATTATCTGCCCTACTAATGTAAAAATTACAGGCGAGTTCAAGCAGGAGCTTGCAGCCAACGGCATTAAAATACCTACTGCCGCAATGTGGCATTGATTGGAGCTTGATATATGATTGTAACTGTTTATGTAGCTTTGGGCTATTTTGTAAGGTTTATTGAGCTTATGGTTATAGTAAGATGCATTTTATCATGGCTGCCCATGAGGTTTGATAACCCCATTATACGCTTTATTTACAGTGTTACCGAGCCATTGCTCAGCCCCATCAAGCGTATGCTGTACAAATCTCCCCTGGGGGGTCCCGGTATGATGCTGGATATTTCACCTATTATACTGTTGCTTATAATTAACGGTCTTTACAGTATAATAGGCAGTCTGATCGGTATAATATTATGAACAAGGCTGAGCTTTTAAAGGGCATTAAAAATGAGGACGAGCGTATGCTTTGCGCAAGAGCACTGGACAAAGCAATGATGACTATAAAATGCTGTGAACCTCAATTTTCCGATTTTATGGACCCATATAAGATGGGCGTGCTTTGCAGGCTTATAAATAAGGAACTTTGCTTTGGACTTAATACAATGATATGGGGAGGCTTTGCCTATGCTGAAAGGCGTATGCTGGGCTTTTACCCTGACTATGAGGAACCTGAAGAGAAAGACTTCCCCATAGCCTGTGTGGAAATAAGCTATAACGGCAAATTCAGCAGAGAGCTTAGTCACAGAGATTTCTTAGGTTCAGTTCTCGGTCTTGGCATTAACCGTGAAAAAACAGGAGATATTCTCCTTGAGGAAAACCGTGCTTATATTTTTGCGGAAAAAGAGGTTGCCTCCTTTATCTGCGCCAATTTGGAGCGTGTCGGACGTACTGGTGTTAAAACAAAGCTGCTTAGCACCTACAGTAAATCTGCAAAGCCGGGGGAAGAAAGACGTATTACCGTCACCTCTCTCAGGCTTGACGCTGTGCTTTGCGGTGCTTTTAATCTGTCCAGGAGCAAGGTTGCCGACCTTATCAAGGGCGAAAAGGCATTTATTAACTGGGGGCCTGCCATAAGCGGAGCAAAAACCGTTTCAAAGGGAGATATGCTGACCCTGAGAGGCACAGGCAGAGTAATGCTTAAGGAAATACAGGGCATTACCAAAAAGGACAGAGTTGCTGTTGTCCTTGAAATTTTTAAATAACGGTCTGCGGAGAAAAGCCGCAGGTTTAAATTTTATTGCATACCTCACAAGGTGGGGTGTGATTATATGCACAAAAAACAGTCGGAATTAGCTTTCCGATATATTTTTTAGTAATTTGTGCGAATTTTGTAAAAGGAGTGATTATTTTGCTGACACCTGTAGATATTGAAAACGCTGAAGAGGTAAGGGCTACGATTGTGACGAGGTTGACGATTTTCTTGACCTTGTAATTGTTGAGTTTGAAAAACTGCTTAAGGAGAACACTAGGCTTAATGACAAAATCAGCGTTATGAATGATGCTATACAGCACTACAAAGATATGGAGGATACCCTTAAGGCATCAATTGTCAAGGGTGAAAAAACTGCCGAGGATACCAGACAAAATGCCAAAACCGAGGCTGACCATATTGTAAATGAGGCAAAGCAAAAAGCTAAAGAAATACTTGACAGAGCAAACAACGAGCAATATAAAATTGAGATTGAAACTGACAGAATAAAGGCTCAGTATGAGGCTTTAAGAGCCAAGATGAGGACTTTGCTCAACTCCGAGCTGGAGCTGCTTGAAAACTCTGCCGAGGACTTTAAAAAATAATTTACCCATCTGTCTGCTTTTTATACAGCCAAACGGAGCCATTGCCTAAGCAATGGCTCCAGATTATTTATTGCGGATTTAATAAAACTGTAACCTCAAGGTATTTATCATATTACCGCCTGCCTTAACTGGGGCAGTTATTTGCTTTGACACGAAAACTTATACTCACTGTCCAGCACCTTTGTAATCACGCAGGCGGCATCGTTTGATCCTAAAATTCCGTCATCGTCCACATCAAGATATTCAACTGCATTGTCTGTAAGGCTGTCAAGGGGTGTCTCAAAATCCAAATCAAGAACCTTTTTTAATATCATTGCAGCGTCATTTGAGGTTATTGCGCCCGAAGCATCTGCATCACCATACATAAAATCAGCCTCTGTAGTGGTTTCGGTGGTACTCTCTGTGGTTGTTTCAGTAGTGCTTGTATCACCGGTATAGGTAACTGTTATCGCACTTATCTGCACTGTGGTAGTGCCGTTTACAACGGCTGTTATCTGATATGTGCCTGCCTTAAGGTCATTAACGGCAAAATCCGAGTTTGCCGAGCTGCCCCCTGCAACCATTGGCGACTGCCTGCCATTAAGGATAAATGCAGCCGATTTTGATGAGTTGCCTGAGCCACACTTATAGCTGACTGTTACATCAGCCTTGCCGCTGAGCTTAAATTCAACATAGCCATTTTCATTAATTTTTACAAGTGACTCATTCTGACAATCAAAAACCTTAAATCTTGAGGTGTCTGTTAAAATATCATTTGTTTTATAGGTTGCTTCATCAAGAGCAATAAGGCTTGAGGTTGTAGTTTCAGTAACGGGCTCCTCTGTAGTGGTTTCGGTGGAAAATTCTCCGCCGCCCAAATCCTCCGTACCTTCAAGCACTGACAGGGTTTTAAGTACACCGCTGTACTCAATGCAATCCTCCTTTGCCTGCTGAGCACTTGTAAGATTGGCAGTATTACTTGCCATATTGATACTGTCATAGTAAAACAGGTCAGGGTTTGTATCAAAATTGTGGTAGCTATCCGTATTGGAGCTTACATCATAGGTTTCCTCCCTTGCTAAAGCGGTAAATATTGTACCTGTTTTGTCCTGCCTGCCTGAGGAAACAAGAATGTCATTCCACGATTTTACAACAGGATTGCCCTCTGTGGTGTTTTCACTTGTTTTATAGGCATAGGTACAGTGGTCAAAATAGTTTGCCTCGGAAAATACCCACGCACTGGCTCTGGCGTCAATACAGTTTGAGCCCTTATAAAAGTAATTGTTATAGCTGTGCACGTTTGCATGTCTTACAAGGGGCATACGTGACGAGCTTTTATTAAAATAATTGTGATGCCATGTAATGTTATACTGCTTTACGCTGTCACCGCCCCCGTGAAGAGAGGTTTTATGGCAGTTATTATAGCGGTTGTAGGAGAGTGTAACATATTTTGACTCTATAATATCGGTAGAGCCGTCTCCCTCGTGCTTGTCCTGCTCCTCTGTCAGGTCATATTTGTTTTCACCTACGTCAAAGGTGTTGTTATGTATCCATACACGCTGACCCTTGCTGGTACTGCAGGCGTCCTCGGGATACTTGGTAAAGTTAAGATTTTTAACCTCTATTGCCTCGCAGTTACTCCAGGTAAAACCCCATTTTTCAATTACCGCATCATCACCTATACCCTCTACGGTTATATTTTTGCCGCCTGCAACATCAAGCATATTAAAATAGGAGTCGGCACTCATTGCCTTATCCGTAAGACCGTTTAATGCAACAACTCCGTTTTCGGCATCTGTGGTTTTGGTACCATCGGCGTCTCTTGCCTGAGTATCTATCTTACCCACAATACGTACAATAAGGGGAGCCGAAAGCTTGCCTGAATTTTTAAGAATATTGCCTATGCCAGTATAGCCGCTATACTCCACAGTGTTTTTTGTATCATTGGTAACATAAATAATTTTTGCACCGCTTTTTGGAGTACCATCATCATTATATGCGCCTACACCGCTGTAGTTAAAATGAGCATAGCCTGAACGGTCATCCGCCCTTACCGGTATTTCCTTACGTGCCAGCTCCGTACCGTCAGAAGTAATAATACGTATATCGTAATTACCTGCCTTAAGCCCCGGTATATCCACACGTCCTCCCGTACCGTCCTGTCTAATAAGGGGTGCATCAGCTGCTTTATAAGCGCTGTCACTGCTTAACTTATAGTATACCGCCGCATCTGCCGCATTGCTGTCGTTTGACCATTGCACATAAAGAGCCTCAGTCCAGCCTGCCGCCGATGTAAGCTCGGGAGCCGCACCGCTGACCGTTATGGTGGCAGGCATAATCATCAGTGAGCCCGTTAGCAACGCCGTACTGAGTATTAAACTGATTAATTTTTTCATATATAGTCTCCTTAAAAAAATAATTCTTCATTTATTATAGCATTAATTTTTACGTAATGTGCTACAAAATATTAAAGCACAGTGCACAGTGCATATTTACCAAAATACAACAAAAAATAAGGGTTATATTAACCTGTTTCAGGCATAATGACGATTTGATTATTTAAAGGGAAAATAATACCCGTTGTGTTAAATTTGTTTAAAAAAGTCACAAAATTTATTATTTTTTTGTGGAAATTTTTACTGTGTTGTGTTATTATTATTTCAAGGGAGGTGATACCCGTGAAGCTATATGCAATGACAGGTGTAACTGCTCTTGCAGCAGGTGCTGCCGTTGCCCTTTCAATTACAGGCGGTATTAACACCGATGCTGAAAGAGGTGCAGAGCTTGCAAAAAGCCTTACCTCCACAACCACCACTGAGGCGGCTATTGAGGCTACAACTGTCAGTATTATTGATACAAAAGGCTTGTCCAAAGATAAGTTGGGGTGGTATTATAACCCTAACAAGGAGCATAAAACCCCTACGGTAAGGGGCGGTATTGACTATGAAAAATATAGTGCCTTTTATGTTGGCGATACTTCTCAAAAGGTCCTTTACCTTACCTTTGATGAGGGCTATGAAAACGGCTACAGCTCCAAAATACTTGATGTACTTAAAAAAAAGCAGGTTAAAGCGGCATTTTTTGTTACCGAGGACTACATAAAACGCAATACCGACTTGGTAAAGCGTATGCAGGCGGAAGGACATATTGTAGGTAACCACAGCGTAAGGCATTTAAGCTCCCCCGCCCTTAGTGACAGCGAGCTTGAAAATGAAATCAAACAGACGGCGGCAACCTATAAGCAGCTTATCGGCTGTGATATGCCCAGGGTTTTCAGACCTCCTATGGGTGAATACAGTGAAAGAACCCTTGCCGTTACTCACAACTTAGGTTATAAAACCATATTCTGGAGCTTTGCCTACAGGGATTGGGAAACTGACAATCAACCCGGCAAAGCCGTTGCCTATAATACGATAATGGAAAGATATCATAATGGTGCAATTTTGCTGCTCCACGCAGTTTCAAGCTCCAATATGGAGGCTCTGCCGCAGATTATAGACTCTCTCAGGGCACAGGGCTACAGCTTTGAAACGCTTGATAAATTACAAAGCTAATTAAAGTTTAAATAAAAGAAGGGATGATGTGAAATGTCAATTAATTTTAAAACAAAGGGTGTTGAGGGATTTCTTGCACAGGGTGAGCTTGAAAAGATGGAGGCTATGGTAGAGCTTGCCAATAAAACCCTCAATGAAAAGACAGGCGCCGGCAATGACTTCCTTGGTTGGGTAGACCTTCCTTTTGACTATGATAAGGATGAATTTGCCCGCATTAAAGCTGCCGCAAAGAAGATACAGTCAAACAGTGAAGTACTTATTGTTATAGGTATCGGCGGCTCCTATCTGGGCGGCAGAGCAGCCCTTGAATTTATCAACGGCAGCAATTACAACCTTAAAAAGCATCCCGGTTTACCTGAGATTTACTTTGTGGGCAATAGTATCAGCTCCGATTATTTAAGTGATATTATTGAAATTTTAGGTGAAAGGG
>CALIRN010000330.1 GCA_938042265.1 uncultured Eubacteriaceae bacterium | reverse complement strand
AATGCAGACCTTGCTGTTAAGACGGTTAAGAAGATTAGCGAGGGTGTGCCAAATATTATTGATACAATCCGCAGCGGTGTTGTTGATTTAATTGTGGATATTCCCAAAAAGGCAAACAATAAAAATTCCGACGGCTTTAAGATAAGACGTACGGCTGTTGAAAGCTCCGTTACTCTTGTTACATCAATGGATACCTTTACCGCAATGGTTGAGGTTATGGAAAAGCAGATCGATGAAAATAAGCTTGATATATTCGATATTAACAGAGATATGAGAAAGTAAGATATGAAAAAAGGAGCGCTCACTGTTGTGGGTGTTCCTTTTTTGTGTCTGGAAATTGCGTGATAGTTACGCAGTTGTATGTGTAGGCTTTTTTAATATGTTACCATCCATTGGGGTAGATATTTATTAAAAAAAATAAAAATGCACTTGACAAATGTAAAATATGGGTATACAATAAATCCATACAATTCCTAGTGATAAAATGGGAAAAAGAAAATAGTCAATTCATATAACATTCTAATTTATTTTTGGGAGGTAATAATTATGAGTAACATTAAAGAAAGTGCATTGGAATTAATCGGAGGTACCCCTGTTTTAAGGCTTAGCCGCTACAGTGAAAAGGCAGGTATTAAGGACGCCGAAATCCTTGGCAAGTTGGAGTATTTAAATCCTGCTGGCTCGGTAAAGGACAGAGTAGCTCTTGCAATGATTGAAGATGCGGAGAAGAGTGGTGTTTTAAAGCAGGGTGCAACAATTATTGAGCCTACTTCAGGCAATACGGGTATCGGTCTTGCCTCGGTTGCAGCAATGAAGGGCTACAAGGCGATACTTACTCTCCCTGATACAATGAGTATTGAAAGACGAAATCTGCTTAAGGCCTACGGTGCCGAGCTTGTGCTTACAGAGGGTGCAAAGGGTATGAAGGGCGCCATTGCCAAGGCAGAGGAATTAAGGGACAGCATTGACGGTGCGGTTATTTTAGGTCAGTTTGTTAACCCTGCAAACCCTGCAGTCCACAAGGCAACAACAGGCCCTGAAATCTGGGAGCAGACTGACGGAAAGGTTGATATTTTTGTTGCAGGTGTAGGTACGGGCGGTACAGTAACAGGTGTAGGCGAATATCTTAAATCAAAAAATCCTGATGTCAGAGTTGTTGCCGTAGAGCCTGCCGCAAGCCCTGTATTATCAAAGGGTACAGCAGGTTCACATAAAATTCAGGGTATTGGTGCAGGTTTTGTGCCAGATGTGCTCAATACTAATATTTATGACGAGATTATTACCATTGAAAATGAGGCTGCCTTTGAGGAGGGCAGGGCCTTTGCGGTAAGCGAGGGTATCTTGGTAGGTATTTCATCAGGCGCTGCATTAAAGGCGGCTGCGATTATTGCCGCAAGACCTGAAAACAAAGGCAAGACTATTGTTGTATTATTGCCTGACTCCGGTGACAGATATTTGTCAACAGCATTATTCAACAATTAATTTTAGTAAACATGGGAAAAAGCCGATGACATCAAATCATCGGCTTTTTCGCCGTTTAGAAGGCAGATAGTAACTAAACACCGGTTTAATCCACAATAACCATAGGTGTTGTTAAATCCTTATTAACCTCCCCTGTAAGAGGCATATAATACATATCCGTTACAAAAAGCTCCTTGGAAAGAAGCCCTGTAGGGGCATTTTTTACGTTGGTAATAACGGGTACCTTTGCATTTTTGGCCAGCTCTGAAACAAGGTGAGCCCTGCTCCTTTTAAAACCAAGTACACGAATGTACTCCACACCCTTTTGTGCATCGCTTTTGGTTATTCCAAGCAGAATGTGGAGCAGTGCCCGCCTTACTCTTGAATGGGTGTAGCGCTTGCTTTTAACCGCATCTGCAATTTTGCTTATGGTATCAAGTGAAGCTGCCGAAAGAATGCGGTTTTCAAGCCCCTCGGATATATCGTCAATTTCCGCAAGCTCATCCTTTGTTTTTGTCAGCAGAATGTATTTTAGCACCTGAGAATAGCTGTCAATATGGGGCTTTTTGCCAAACATAACTTCCTTAAGCATGGGCTGGCAGTTTGATGGTACGGCGGCAAGGGCAATATCCCATTCATGGTTAAAGATACTGTGGCGGATAGCGGCGGCAGAGGAAATATCTCCCGTCATTTCGGTGGAATTGTAGGAGCTTATCTCACGGCGGATTGTGACGGGAATAATGCTGCTATTTAACTTTACAATTGCCTTAAGATATTCCAAGGCAAGTATATTGTTTGGCTTTGATAAAAAGCTCATATCTCTTGAGAGCACCCTGTTGAGTGCAGCCTGTCTTGCGGCAGCATAGGAAATGCCTCCCTCAAGGTGTTTGCGCAGCTCTGCCTTAAATTCTTCACTTTCATTTACAAGGAGCTGTGCCGCCTCCTTGAAAAGTGTAATATCACCTGCTTCAGTGCCGAAGGACAGGGTATCCACAATACCGCTTTTTTCAAGGCTGTCCACGGCGCCAAGTGCAAATACGTCGGCAGCTCCCGTTGCATAGGCGGCGGGCAGCTCCAGCACCATATCAACACCGTTTAAAAGTGCCATACGCGTACGTGTAAATTTATCGGTAATTGCAGGCTCGCCCCTTTGGACAAAGCTGCCGCTGATTATGGCAATAACGTTGTCCGCTCCGGTAAGCGTCCGTGTGTTTGCAATATGGAGCTTATGCCCCTTGTGAAAGGGATTGTATTCCGCAATAATTCCTACATTCATACCCAAACCTCCGTTTATCTGTAATTAATTATCCTATTAACAAGGTCAAAAGTCAATTAAATGTTAAGCCTGTAACCATATTGTCATATTTGTTAAAATTTTTTATTCGGAATTTTAAAAAATTATAAGGTTTTTTATAAAAAAAGCTATTGTGTAAGGTCGGTAAAAGGTTTATAATAAAATTAATATGAACACCTGTGCTTGCATGGGTGCGCTAAAATATACATATTGAAAGGGGAATATTTTAATGAACTTTTTAGACACAATTAAGGCAAGGGCCAAGGCTGATAAGAAGACCATTGTTTTACCGGAATCAATGGATAAGAGAACCTTTGCGGCTGCTGAACAGATTTTAAAAGAGGGTATTGCCAATATCGTAATTATCGGTACACCTGAGGAAATTGCAGAGAACAGCAAGGGCTATGATATTTCAGGCGCTGTGGTTGTGGATCCTTTTAATGACCCTAACAAGCAGAAGTATATTGATAAGTTTGTTGAATTAAGGGCTAAGAAGGGCGTTACGCCTGAGCAGGCTCAGGAGCAGATGGAGAAGGACTATATGTACTACGCTTGCCTTATGTGTAAGTGCGGTGATGCTGACGGTGCTGTTTCAGGCGCTTGCCATTCAACAGGCAATACAATTCGTCCTGCTCTCCAGTTATTAAAGACAAAGCCGGGTATCGGCTCCGTTTCGGGCTTTTTTGTAATGGAGGTGCCTGACTGCCAGTTTGGTGACAACGGTCTTTTTGTTTTTGCCGATTGTGCCGTTAATACTGACCTTGATTCCGCTAAGCTTGCTGAAATTGCAGGTCTTTCCGCTGAGTCTTTTAAGATGTTTACGGGCGGTGAACCTAAGGTTGCAATGCTCTCCTACTCATCAAAGGGCAGTGCTAAGCATGATGATGTAACAAAGGTTGCAGAAGCTGTTGAGATTGCGCATGAGAAGTTCCCTGACATTGAGCTTGACGGCGAGTTACAGCTTGATGCTGCTTTAGTACCTGAGGTTGGCGAGCTTAAGGCCCCTGACAGCAAGGTTGCAGGCCATGCTAACACACTTGTATTCCCAAGTCTTGAGGCAGGTAATATCGGATATAAGCTTGTTCAGAGATTAGCAAAGGCAGAGGCATACGGTCCTGTTCTCCAGGGTCTTTCAATGCCTGTAAACGACCTTTCAAGAGGCTGCTTTGCAGAGGATATCGTTGGTGTTGTTGCAATGACGGCAGTTCAGGCACAGCTTGCATCAAAGTAATAAATTTGAAAATACTACAATTAATATAAAAGGAGAAAAGTAATGAAAATTCTTGTTATTAACTGCGGCAGTTCTTCATTAAAGTATCAGTTATACAATATGGATAATAATCAGGTGCTTGCAAAAGGCCTTGTTGAGAGAATAGGTATTGAGGGATCTAATCTTCAGCATACGCCTGCGGGCAGGGATAAGGTTGTGTTTGAGCAGCCTCTTGCCAATCACGAGGAGGCTATTCAGCTTGTTACAGATAAGCTTGTTGATGCCGAGGTGGGCGTAATTTCAAACCTCAGTGAGATTGACGGTATAGGTCACAGAGTACTGCACGGCAGCAAGTATTTCAGCGAGTCTGTAATTGTTACTGATGAGGTTATGGAAACCATGAAGAAGTGTATCGGTCTCGGACCTCTCCATATGCCTCCAAACCTTATGGGTATTGAGGTTTGCGAAAAGCTTATGCCAGGTAAGCCAAACGTTGCCGTATTTGATACCGCCTTCCATCAGACAATGCCTCCAAAGGCTTATATGTATGCTCTGCCTTATGAATATTATGAGAAGCACGATGTAAGAAAGTACGGCTTCCACGGCACAAGCCATAAGTTTGTAACAAAGAGGGCTATTGAGATGCTTGGCGGAAAGGCGGAGGGTACAAAGATTATTACCTGTCACCTTGGCAACGGCTCATCTCTTGCAGCCGTTAAGGACGGCAAGGTTATTGATACAACCATGGGACTTACTCCTCTTGCAGGCTTTGAAATGGGTACACGCTGCGGCGATATCGACCCTGCCATTGTTCCTTATCTTATGAA
>CALIRN010000329.1 GCA_938042265.1 uncultured Eubacteriaceae bacterium | reverse complement strand
GGTACTGCCGAAGCTGTTGAAAAATCAATAATAACATCGGCAGGCATATCACAATCGTTAATATCTATAAAGGTTGGAAAAGGTGCATTGCTTGCAACAACATCAACACCTGCAACAATCTGCGCATCCTTATCATTTTTAACAATGTCACAGATTACCTTGCCCATATGACCGTTACAGCCGTTCATTATAACCTTAATCATTTGTGGGATACCTCCTGTTACTTAATAAGTCCAAAAGCTCTCATACTCTGTTCAAGCTTAGCTCTGTTATCTCTTTCCATTTCAACAAGAGGGGCACGATAGCCGCCTGCCTCAAAACCCATAATGTTAAGAGCCTCCTTAACAGGGATAGGATTTACCTCGCTGAAAAGATTATGCACAAGGTCAATACAATCAAGCTGCAACTTCGTAGCCTTTGCAATATCACCGTTTAAAAAAGCAGTTACCATATCATGTGTATACTTAGGTGCTACATTAGAGAGAACTGATATTACACCCTTACCACCAAGTGAAAGGACAGGTAAAATCTGGTCATCATTACCGCTGTAAATATCAAGCTTATCACCGCAACGTGCAGCAATATCTGCCACCTGCGAAAGATTGCCGCTTGCCTCCTTAATAGCTACAATATTATCAACATCAGCAAGCTCCTCAACCGTCTTAGGCGCAATGTTAAGTCCTGTTCTGCCTGCAACACTGTACATAATAATAGGCAAATCAACAGCCTTTGCAATATCAGTATAATACTTAATAAGTCCATTTTGTGTAGTTTTATTATAATACGGTGTTACCATTAAAAGACCGTCAGCGCCAACCTGCTCACATCTCCTGCAAAGGTTAATGCCATGGGCAGTATCGTTACTGCCTGCACCTGCAATAACAGGCACACGCTTATTTACAGTATTAACGGTAAACTCAATTACATCAATCTGCTCATCATCGGTAAGGGTTGATGCCTCACCCGTAGTACCACAGATAATGATTGCATCTGTATCATTTGCAATCTGATATTCAAGCATTTTTCCTAGTGCAGTATAATTTATACTGCCGTCAGCATTAAACGGAGTAACAATAGCTACACCTGCGCCTTTAAAAAGAGTTTTCTTCATAATATAACCCCTCTCTTTTATAAATTAGTCAAAATAACCTTTAGCCGCAAGAAGTTCTGCCATAAGTACGGCACCGCCTGCAGCACCTCTTAATGTATTGTGTGAAAGGCATACAAACTTATAGTCATACTGCGTATCCTCTCTTAACCGGCCGATTGAAACAGCCATACCCTTTTCAAGGTTTCTGTCAAGCTTAGCCTGTGGTCTGTTATCCTCCTCAAAATAATTAAGAAACTGCTTTGGTGCTGAAGGTAATTCAAGCTCCTGAGGTACACCTGAAAACTCCTTCCAACAATTGAGGATTTCCTCCTTTGAAGGCTTATTGTCAAAGCTTACAAATACGGCAGCTGTGTGACCGTCTGAGCAGGCTACTCTTAAGCACTGTGCCGTAATACATGGGCTTACGGCGTTAACAATCCTATCACCTTCAACCTTACCCCAAATTTTCATTGGCTCCTGTTCAGACTTTTCCTCCTCACCGCCAATGTAAGGAATAACGTTATCAACCATTTCAGGCCATGTTTCAAAGGTCTTGCCTGCACCTGAAATTGCCTGATAAGTACAAACAAGCACATTCTTTAAGCCAAACTTTCTGAGTGGATGAAGTGCAGGTACATAACTCTGTAATGAGCAGTTTGACTTAACTGCAATAAAGCCTCTCTTAGTACCCAGGCGCTTTCTCTGAGCTTCAATAACCTGTATATGCTCAGGGTTAAGCTCAGGTACAACCATAGGCACATCTGGTGTACCTCTGTTAGCTGAGTTGTTACTGACAACCGGACACTCTGCCTTAGCATATTTTTCCTCAAGGGCGCGTATTTCATCCTTATTCATATCAACCGCACAGAACACAAAATCAACCATAGAAGCTATCTTATCAACATCTGCCGATGCATCCATTACAACCAAATTTTCAAGATTAGCAGGCATAGACTCTGTCATAGCCCAGCGGGAGCCGATAGCCTCCTTAAGGGTTTTACCTGCAGAACGTGGGCTTGCTGCCACAACCACAACATTAAACCATGGATGATTTGCCAATAAAAGTGCAAATCTTTGACCTACCATACCGGTAGCCCCTATAATACCAACATTATACTTCTTCATAGTAATACTCCTTATTCCTATTTTATAATTTTTTTTGCTGCTTGTGTATGTCCGCCTTTGTCGCATAGGAAATATATGCTGATTTATATTTCCTATAAAACAAAAGAGGATTGACTTAAAGCCAATCCGAGTAAATAAAATATATCCCCGGATAGCTCTCCACCACTGCACAAGTGATGACAGTCACCCGGTTATTTGCCAAGGCAACCAGACCTGCTCCTTAAAGGCGGAGTAAATCTTCGGCATTTTACCCTTTTACATACCCTCGCAGGTACCTTTATACCTCCAATATGCTACTGATGTAAAACGCACCTCTATCTCTATAGAATAAATATAACACTATACTGTCTGCTTGTCAAGCATTATGGAAGATTAGTTTTAAATATTGCCGTATAGGCATACCCCTTTATGGCAACAATAATAACAAGATTAGCAAAGGAGGCTACATAATGCCAAAAGCAAAAAAATTACCCACACCCGACGATATACTGAAATTTGAAATAGCCAAAGAGCTGGGGCTGGATGATAAAATAAGACAAGGGGGCTGGAAAAGCTTATCCTCCAAGGAAAGCGGACGTATAGGAGGCCTTATGACCAAAAAGAAAAGAGAAATGGCTAACAAAAAAAGTGAAAATTAAAAGGACAGCCCACATTAAGCAATTTTTAATGCGGGCTGTCCTTTAATCTTTAAATCCGATTTTTACACTTATTTCAAATGACTATGCTGTCACAACAGAAAATATTTTTACATATCAGCTAAATTTTTAACCATTTGATTTTAAAGTACAATAAATTTAATTTTCCTCCGTACCTGAAAAGCTGTAGCCGCAGGATACACAAGTCACACTGTCTGGCTCATTTGAACCGCCGCAGTTAGGACAGAACTTCATAAACCTTATTCCCTCCTCTGTCCTTACAAGTCGGAGGTCCTTTTCATTTTTGCTTATAGGAGCAACATTCACGGTAATATCCTCACCCAGTGCCTGCTGGGATTTGTTTTGCGCATTAATTTCCGTAATTTTGCTCTCCAGACCCGCAACCTTAATACGGTTTCCGTCAATCTGCGCACACAAATTCTCAATCTCCTGTGAAACTATGGGTTTTCCGCTTTTTTTACAGGTATATATCAGTTTCCCAATTTGTGCATACAGCAGAGTATTTTCCTTTTTAACGCCCCTTATTGTAAACTCAATTTTTTTGACGTCTACATTCTTCTTTGCATTCTCAGCCAGGTTCTGCGCGTTGCTTCTGATATTTTTAAAAAGCTTCATATTGAAAAATACTCTCCTTTAATTCTTTAAGGCTTACTTATTGTCATCCTTCTTGGTACCTCTTACACCAAGCTCAAAATTCATTTTACTGAGATTTTCCTTAAGAAAAACATCAGCCTTCTTGTTTTCCATATTATAGTAGTCCATAACACCTATATTGCCGTTTCTTAAAGCCTCTGCAATAGCTGTAGGCACAAGGGACTCTGCCTCTACTACCTTTGCACGCATTTCCTGTACTTGTGCCTTCATTTCCTGCTCGCTTGCGATAGCAAGTGCACGTCTTTCCTCTGCCTTAGCCTGTGCAATCTGCTTATCAGCCTCCGCCTGTTCAATCTGGAGGTGGGCGCCGATATTTCTGCCTATATCAATATCGGCAATATCAATTGAAAGAATTTCAAACGCCGTACCAAGGTCAAGACCCTTGCCAAGCACGCATTGTGAAATACTGTCAGGATTTTCAAGTACCATTTTATGAGTATCGGAGGAGCCAACGGTAGTTACAATACCCTCGCCTATCCTTGCAATAATGGTTTCTTCTCCTGCACCGCCTACAAGCCTTGCTATGTTAGCGCGTACGGTTACTCTCGCAATAACCTTAACCTCAATACCGTCCTTTGCAACGGCTGAAATCCAAGGTGTTTCAATAATCTTAGGCGTAACGCTCATGCTTACAGCCTCAAATACATTACGACCTGCCAGGTCAATAGCTGCGGCACGCTCAAAGGTTAAATCAAGGTTGGCTCTGTGAGCAGCAATAAGGGCATCAACCACGTTGTCAACCTTACCTCCCGAAAGCAGGTGTGATTCAAGCTGATTTACCGAAATATTAAGACCTGCCTTGGTACCCTTAATCATAGGATTAATAATTCTGTCAGGTCTTACACGTCTTAATCTCATACCGATAAGCGAGAGAAAGCTTACATGAACACCTGCTGCAGCTGCGGAAATCCACAGTCTCAGCGGTATAAAGCTCATTATAACGGAAAAAAAGATAACTGCTAAAATAATAATTACTATAATTAAACCAGGCATAATTTACCTCCAAAAAATTAATTGATTTTTCTTACATAAAGCTTGTTTTCATACACCCGCACCACCAGCACCTTCTCGTTTGATGAAATAAACTCACCGTCAGAGCATGCATCCACATAGGTGCCGTCAATATCTATGTTACCAAAAGGCTTAAGAGGTGTACGTGCAATACCCTCCTTACCTATGTAGGACTTAAGCCTTTCTGCATCATTTTCGTCCTCATTAAGGGTTTCGTTAAGGATAATGCGGCTGTCCTTGCCATGATTTCTGAAATATTCAAAAAACAGATATCCAAGCAGTATCTGTATTGCCGCTTCTGCCATTACTATAAATGGGCCAAAGGGCACAAACATTATTGTGAGCACTGCCGACACTACCACAAGCACTATACCCGTAATGCCGAAAAAGCCAAAGCCCGGAATAAAGAACTCTGCCAATAAACATAATGCTCCGCATATTAAAAGTATCAGTGCAATATACTCCAAATTACCTCCTCCTTACAATTTATTTGACAGTTTGATTATAGCACAAGGGGAAACAAATTTGTAGTATATTTTTTATTTTTTACATTAATCTTAATTATTATTTAAGAAATTATTAGAAAAAGCCTTTAAAATAAGTAGTTTTGAAAAACACCGTATATTGTGTGCATATTACGGTAACAGCTTAAATAATACATTTTACTTATATATTATAACAAAATGAAAGGTATTTCACCCAATTGCAAAACATAAGCATAAAATAAAATATGTCCTTGAAGCTTTATTTTAAGGGCACATTTTCACTTTAAAGTAATCTTATATTAAAAATTCGACATAATTGTGTAATTCATTAGACTGTAAATGTGTACAATTACCAGTATGATAAATTATATTGGTAATTCATAGTAAAGGAGATAGTAATTGTGTCAATTTTAAAAGAATGCTGTAGCCAAGAATTGCATTGTAAACGTATGGAGCTGGATACATGGTAAAAGCAGTGTACGTCCACACGCCAGATAAGTAAAAGGGCACAGAGAAGAACAGATTGCCATTTTATATGACCTTGTTGGAATACTACCCGCATCTTTGCTGAATGACTTGCAAAACGGAGAAACGGCATAGCCCGCAAGCTACACCGTTTCCGAAAACATTTCTAATACTGTCTTATGAGTACCGCCCTAAGGGTGCTCCTTTTTTCAGTAATAAAAAATTACTTTGTACGTCTGTTGATATCTTCCTTAACCTTAGCTGCCTTACCGATTCTATCTCTGAGATAGTTAAGCTTAGCACGTCTAACGATACCATATCTTACAACTTCGATACGGTCAATTCTTGGAGAGTGTACAGGCCATGTCTTTTCAACACCTACACCGTAGGATACACGTCTTACGGTAAAGGTTTCTCTTGAACTGCCACCCTGTCTTTTAAGTACAACACCCTCAAACATCTGGATACGCTCCTTAGTGCCCTCAACAACCTTAGCGTATACACGTACCGTGTCACCAACGTTGAATGATGGAATGTTGTCCTTTAACTGAGCTGTTTCAATTTCTTTGATAATACTGTTGTTCATAATTTTATTTTCCTTTCTTCATAGATGTTCATAATTAAATACTTCTTAACAGCGGAACATCCGTACTCACAGAAAGGTATTATACCACAGTCGTTTGTTAAATGCAAGCATTTTTTAGCATTTCATAACAACTTTTCCGCCGCAGATTGTAACAAGGGTTTTACCGTACAACTTTTCTCCATCATAAGGGGAATATTTGGCTTTTGAAGCAAACTCAGCAGAATCCACCATATATTCATTATCTGCGTCCACTATAATAAGGTCTGCATCCATGCCCTCCTTAATTATGCCCTTTGTACGCAGACCCAGTATACGTGCAGGGTTTGCAGACATTTTTTCAGAAAGCTCTTTTACGCTTATAACACCACTCTTAACAAGCCTTGTATAGCTTACCATAAGCGAGGTTTCCAAAGAGCTTATGCCATATGCCGCCTTTTCAAACTCGGTATTTTTTCTGTCCCATGGTGCAGGCATATGCCCTGAACTTATTACATCAATGGTACCGTCCCTGAGCCCCTCAATTACCTGCTCCACATCGCTTTGGGTACGCAGCGGAGGATAAACCTTTGCCAGTGTATTAAAGTTTTCAACCTCATTTTCCGTAAGTGTAAAATAATGAGGACAGGTACCTGCGGAAATAAAATCGCCCCTGCATTTTGCATCCCTTATAAGTTGCACGCTATTGCCAGCCGTTACATTTATAATGTGCATTCTGCAATTCAGGTGCTGTGCCAGTATAAGATTACGGGATACAATAACCTCTTCGGCCTCAACAGGGTTTCCCCTAAGTCCAAGCTTGGTTGACATATAGCCGCTGTTTATCATACCGTCTCCTGCAAGGTCCTTATCCATACACTGAGTAATAAGGGGCACATCAAACATACGTATATAAAGCATAATATTTTTAAGGGTTTCAGCATTTGATACGGGAGTACCTCCGTCTGCAATTGCAATAACCCCCTTATCAATCATCTCACCTATTTCAGCTATTTCCTCACCCTCACAGCCCTTTGTCATACTGCCGAAAAGAAACATATTCACTCTTGAGCCTACGGCAACCTTGCCGTACACATACTCAACAACTGATTTATTATCAATAATCGGCAGAGTTTTGGGTGAGGTTGTAATAGTGGTAAAGCCCCCTGCTGCAGCACTGGCGCTTACCTTTATTATATTATCCTTATTTTCATAGCCGCTTTCACATATCTTGCAGGATATATCAATAAGCCCCGGCATAAGCAGGTTGCCGTCTGCGTCCAGCTCCTCGCAACTATGGGAAAGATTTTCACCTATTTCCTTTATAATGCCGTCAGCTATGTACACATCCATAGTCCTGTCCATATCATAAAAATCCGAAACAACACGGGCATTTTTTATAAGCAATTCCATCTTAAAGCCCCCTTCCCATTGACAAAAGATACAAAAGCGCCATTCTTATCGCACCACCGTTTGTGATCTGGTCATCTAGTATACAGCTTTTGCTCTCTACAAGCTCCGCCGATATTTCCACTCTGGTATCAGGACTCCCCGGATGCATAATAATGGCATCCTTTTTTGCATACTGCATAACGGCGGAATCAAGCTTGAAGTAATTTCTGTATTCATTAAAGGAGGGCAGCTTGCTGCCATAATTTTCTTCCTTTTGCAACCTAAGGCTTATGATAACGTCTGCCTCCTGTATAGCCTCTCTTATGTCATAAAACACCTTTACACCGAATTTTTCAATATCCACGGGTATCATTGTAGGCGGTCCGGCCACAAAAACATTGGCTCCCAGTCTGGTAAGCCCCCATATATTGCTTCTTGCAACACGGGAGCCTGCCACATCGCCTACAATTACCACATTAAGCCCATCAAAGCTACCCTTAACATCCTTAATTGTCATAAGGTCAAGCAAGGCCTGACTGGGGTCCTCATTAATACCGTCGCCTGCATTTAAAACGCTTGCCTTAACCCTTTCCGACAGAAACTTTGCACTGCCGGACATAGGGTGACGGCAGATAATAAAGTCACCGCCCATCTGATCAATGGTGCGCCCCATATCATTTATGTTAGAGTGTCTTTCATCACCGTCTGTTACGGTAATTTCAACAATATTAGCACTTAAATACTGTGCTGCCAGCTCGTACGAAAGCTTAGCCCTTACGCTTCTTTCATAAAAGAGCATAATAACCGACTTGCCGTTAAGGTAAGGCACTTTTTTATTAGTCTGACTTAAAACATACTTCATTGTTTCGGCAGTCTCAAGTATATTTAAAATTTCCTCCCTGGATAAATCGGCAAGACCGATAAAATCCTTTCTTTTAAACATTATCCAACGTACCCCCAAGCTTATAAATCAATTTTTCAAAATAATCGGGGAGTTTTGTTTCAAACTCCATATATTTGTTTGTTACAGGGTGTACAAAGCCCAGTACCCTTGCATGCAGCACCTGTCCAATTAAATTATAGGGCTGCTTTTTTGGTCCGTAAACATAATCTCCCAAAAGAGGATGACCGATATGTGCCATGTGTACCCTTATTTGGTGTGTCCTGCCGGTTTCAAGCTTAAGCTCCAGCAGGGTAAATTTACCCATACGCTGCAATACCATGTAATGAGTAACAGCATTTCTGCCGCCCTTTTGCACAACAGCCATTTTCTTTCTGTCCTGAGGGCTTCTGCCAAGCAT
The DNA here is from genome assembly GCA_938042265.1 of uncultured Eubacteriaceae bacterium. GTDB lineage: Bacteria > Bacillota > Clostridia > Lachnospirales > CAG-274 > CALWRD01. The sequence continues at coordinate 4,007 of CALIRN010000329.1, read as the reverse complement.
TTTATCAACAATGCCCTGATCCTCCTTAAAGCTGTTGTAGACTATTGCATTATAAATACGCTTCATCGAGTGCTCCGCAAGCTGCAGAGTCAGTCCCTTATGTGCCGTCTCACTTTTGGCTGCCACCAGTACCCCTGAGGTATCCTTATCAATTCTATGTACAATACCGGGACGCAGAACACCGTTAATACCCGAAAGATTATCTCCGCAGTGATACATAAGTGCATTTACAAGAGTACCGCTGTAATGCCCAGGCGCCGGATGTACCACCATATTCTGAGGCTTATTTACAACTATCAAATCATTATCCTCATACAAAATATCAAGAGGAATATCCTCAGGCACAATATCTATGCATTCAGGCTCAGGAATATTGACGGAAATACTGTCCCCCTTACGAAGCTTATAGTTTTTGTTAATCTTAGCTGAATTTACGGTTATTTCACCTTTTTCAATCAGCTTTTGCAACGCACTTCTGGAAAGGTCATCAAGCTCCTCATTTAAGTATACATCTATTCTCTTTCCTGTATCCTGCGCTTCAGCCACAAAAATTTCCATTAGGACTTTTCCTTTCCGTTATTGTCAAAAAAAACAATTCCTCCCGCAAAAAGTGCGGTACCAAGCACTACAAGAATATCAGCAAAATTGAATACCGGGAAATCATAACCTATAATCAAAAAATCCAGAAAATCCACAACACAACCTCTGAAAAGCCTGTCTATGGCATTACCTGCGGCACCTGATACTATCATTGCAATTGACGCCCTGATCCACAGGTTTTCCCTTGTTTTGGGTGTTTTAATACAGTATACCACCGCCAATAAAATAACTGCCAGAGTTATTGCAAGGAATAACCACTTTCCGCCCTCAAGCATACCAAAGGCGGCGCCTCTGTTTTCCACATAGGTCAGGCTGAAAAAGTCTTCAATAACACTAACAGAGCCAACAGGTTTAAGCCTCATAACCACGGCAAGCTTTGTAAGCTGGTCTAATGCTGTAAGTAAAATACAGATAATTAAAAGTAGCATGGCATCTCCTTATTCAACAATGTAATTAATTGCAGCCTTTACCTCATCATCGGTGGCATTTTTTTCAGTATAGGCACTGCCAATTCAGCTTACCGTCCTTTGTCTTTTTATCATAGAACATCTGCTTAAATATATCATCGACATTAAAGCCCTCTGCCCTTACAGGTAAATTAAAATAAGTCATAAGCTCCTCTGCCATCCTTAAATCCTCCTCGGTAATTGTTCCCCTTTTCATGGAAAAATATAAGCCTGCCGCCATACCGATTGCCACACATTCACCATGTATCAACTTAAAATCGGAAAGGGTTTCAACAGCATGACCGAAGGTATGACCAAAGTTAAGTATTTCCCTGAGTCCGCTTTCCTTCTCATCTCTGTCAACCACGCAGGCCTTACACTTACAACTGCCGTAAACCACCTTGGCCATTGCATCATGCTCCAGTGCACTGATTGCAGCCCTGTTTTCCATAATATATTTAAGATATTCCCTATCAATTATATAACCATGCTTAACGGCCTCGGCCATACCAGCTGAAAATTCTCTTTTAGGCAGAGTTTTTAGGGTTGACGTATTGATATATACAAAATGCGGCTGATAAAAAGCACCAACCATATTTTTATTACCCTTATAATCCACACCTGTTTTGCCGCCGACACTGCTGTCAACCTGTGCAAGCAGGGTTGTAGGTACCTGTACAAAAGGGATACCCCTCATATATGTAGCTGCCGCAAAGCCCGTCATATCTCCCACAACGCCTCCGCCAAGGGCAACCAATACCGATCGCCTGTCAAGCTGCTCCTTTATAAAAAAATCATAAAAATCATTTATAACACCAAGGTTTTTGCTGTTTTCCCCCGCCTGAAAGGTATAACCTACAACCTTTAAAAATCTGCCCTCAAGAATACCTTTAATTGTATCAAGGTACAGCGGAGCAACATTGCTGTCGGAAATAATACAAAGCTTTCTGCCCGTAAGCCCCACTCTTTCAAACGCTTCAGGCAATCCGTCAAAGCTGTCCTTTATAATAATAGGATATTCGTTAGTTTTTGCAGTAACATTTAATTCCATCGTTATTCTCCTTTTACCTGATTATCTGCATTTATTTTAACACAAAAACTTACATAAATAAAGAGCTTTTACCAAATTTGTAAAAGCTCTTTATTAAAAAAGACCCTTACAATAAGTAAAGGTCAAAAAAGAATATTTTTTATTATTGTGGACCCTCATATTCAGCACTGCCAAAAGCAAGCATACAAAGGAAAATTGGGCATAAAAGGATAAGACCTACGGTATATCCCACACCCTTTCCAAATGCTTTAGCCAGCTTATAGAGTACAACTATTGACATAACCCAGTTAACGATAGGTATCAGCATAAGCAGGAACAGCCAACCATTACCCATTGCTATATCAAACATAACATACTGTGAATAGAATGGTATAATGGAAGCCCAGCCGGGCTTGCCTGCCTTTGTATAAATCTTCCACATTGCTACAATTAAAAGAACTAAAATTGCAATATAGAAAATCATAACACCAGCACTAATGCCGCCTGCCGCTGCAGCAGTAGCAGAATCCATCATATAATCCTCTGACATTTGAATTAACCCCCTTCATAGATTTTCAATTATTATATCACAAAAAATAAATCATATCAATATATTTAGGAAAATAGTTTATTTTTTGGACAATTTTGTCATATTAAACAAAATCAAATAAACTTCAAAAACCATAAATTGTATAATCTTAATAAATAAAAAATATTTTTTTAATAAAAACAGCTACCGCCGATAAACTCCCTTAAGATTGAATTTGACGGAATATCGGAAGGGCTTATGGTTATAAAATTACTTAAAAAGTTCAAAAGCCTTCTTGTTTCCGAAAACTCTCTTTCGTTCTTATCTATGCCAAAAAGCGCAGGCTCTACAAATGGCTTAAGTACGCTTAACTCATACACAAGTGCAGAGTTAAACATTGCGTCTGCCTCCTCCTGATATGGAAAAATATTCATTTCCTCTCCCGTAAGCACCGTGGGCCATATATCTATTGTGCTTTTTGCGTTAAAGCCTCTGAAAAGATTATCCCTTACAATACGTCTTATCATTCTTGTATCTGTGGTTGATATTCTGTTATGCTCATCCAGGTTAAGCTGTGTAAGGGCGCTTATATATATCTTAAATTTATCGCAGCGGTCAATATCGGGCGTAAGCCGTTCATTAATACCGTGGATACCCTCAACCACCAGTACCTCACCCTCACCCAGAGAAATGCTGTTGCCCTTGTACTCACGTCTGCCCGTCAAAAAATTAAATGCAGGCAGCTGTACCGTTTTACCCTCCAGTAAATTCTGCAAATCCTCATTAAACAGCTTAACATCAAGAGCCTCAAGCTTTTCAAAATTACGTGTACCGTCAGGCTCAGGCTCAATATCATCTCTATTGCGGTAATAGTCATCCAATGAGATTACATAAGGCTTCAGTCCTGCCACCTTAAGCTGGATACACAATCTTTTTGAAAAAGTAGTTTTGCCTGATGAAGAAGGTCCGGCAATCATTACAAGACGTCTGTTTTTGTTTGCCACCTTATCGGCTATGTCGGCAATCTTTTTTTCATGAAGCCCCTCGGCAGTCCATATAATATCCTTTGTTTCACCTCTGCATACGCTTTCATTAAGAGAGCCTATCGTATCTACGCCTATTATTCTTGACCACTTGGTATACTCATCAAACACCTGCGCAAGCTTAGGATATATCTTAGCCTCATTCAGCTTACCCGGCTCCTCAGGTGACGCAAACTGCAAAATAAAGCCCTCCTCAAAGGGAACCAGCTTAAAGGTCTTTAAATACGAGGTATTTGGCACCATTACACCGTAAAGATAATCATAAAATTTACCCAATCTGTAAACCGTTATTGTATTAGATTTAACATAACGCAGGGTTTTAAGGGCGTTTTTAAGTCCGTACTTCTGAAAAACAGCTC
>CALIRN010000328.1 GCA_938042265.1 uncultured Eubacteriaceae bacterium | reverse complement strand
GCCGCCATATTTGCACCGCCCGTAAACTGATGGGCTTGAGAGCCTTTAAAAAGCGCAAGCTCCAGCTTATACATCAGCGGATTTATAATCAAAAGGCCCATAAGACCGTATACTATTGACGGTATGCCCGCAAGCAGCTCAACGGCGGGCTTAACCAATGGCGCAACCCGCCTGTTTGCCACCTCCGATATGAAAACCGCAGTAAGCACACCCACAGGTACGCCTATTAATATTGCAAGAGCCGTACCTATAACGGAGGTAAGCACTATATATGCAATACCAAAGGAGGGCTGTGCCGCCGTAGGCGCCCATACGCTGTTAAAAAGCATATCCCCGATACCAACCTTCATAAGCGCAGGAGCGCCTGCAAGTATCATATAGGCACTTATTGCAACAACCGCAGCCACCGCCGCAAAGGCACATACTGTAAAAATAATTTTCATAATCAGCTCCGTCAGATTTTTTACACTGCTGCCGCCCTTAATTGAAAATACTCTTTCTGCCGCAGCGCTTCCACTCTGTACTACGGTGCTTTTATTTACCGTAACGGTATTAGAGTTGTCCATAAAATACACCCCTTATAATCTAAAATTTACAAGGGGGAGCTTCCTTCCACCCTTATAAATTAATTGCTCCTGTTTAATTTACTTTGCTGAGATAAGACCAACCTTGGTAATAATCTCCTGACCTTCGTCACTGTTGATGTAGTTAAACAGCTCCTGTACCGCAGGACTCTGCTCGCTGATTTCGCCCTTTGTAGCCATTATAAAAGGTCTTTGGAGAGTATAACTGCCGTCCCTTATGGTTTCCTGTGAAGGAGCTATGCCGTCAAGCTTAAGTGTCTTAACGGTATCGTCAATAATATCAATTGATACGTAGCCGATTGCACCCGGAGTTGAGGCAACCTTTGCCATAACGGCACCCGTAGAGTCAATTTCCTGTGCGTACCTGTAGGCATCCTCAATACCGAGGATTTCCTCAAAGGCACCTCTTGTACCTGAGCTTGCCTCACGACCGATTACAACAATCTGTGAGTCCTCGCCACCCAAGTCCTTCCAGTTTGTAATTTCACCAGTATAAATCTGTTTAAGCCGGTCCACAGTTATATCATCGACCGTAGTCGCTGTGTTTGTAATAATGCCTATACCATCAATTGCAACAATGTTTTCAACAAGACCGTTTGCCTTTTCCTCCTCCCTTAAGGCTCTTGAGGAGTTACCTATATCAACCGTACCGTTTGTAACGGCTTCAATGCCTGCACCTGAGCCCGTAAACTCAACCGTTGCGGTTACCCTTGGATACTTAGCCATAAAGCTTTCGTTAAGAGCGTTTGCAAATTTCTCCATTGAGGTTGAGCCATTCATTGTTACCATACCCTCAATATTTTCATTTGAGCCTGTATCAGCCGAGTCCGCACCCTCCTGAGGTGTATTGGGTGCTTCGGCATTCAGTTGAGTTTCCGCCGGCTGTTCCGTAGCAATGCCACAGCCCGTAAATGCGCCTGCCATAACCATAAGAGATAAAGCAATACCTGTCAATTTCTTCATTTTAAAAATCTCCTTTTATCCAAAAAGCTTCAAATTTTCTTTACAAGGCTGATTATATGCTCATTGGCGTATGCCTTCTATCATAAATTTGTTATATGTTTGTAAAATAAAAGTTAAAATGGAAGGGAATTATAGCATAACCTATACCGACACGTTAGCGGAGGTATTATATAGCTCTGTGAGGCAGAGCACCGTTTGAGAGAAAGGGGCACAGCAATCGGAGCGTAAGTCCCGATAATATAAATTTTACCTGCTGTTTACACAAAAAAAGACTCACTGTTAAGGCAGTGAGCCGCATCTTTTTATAATATATAATCCGCAAGGCTGTTTGTAATATATTCATCTTCGATTTTAAGCCTGTCACCGTGCTTTGCGGCAAACCGTTCCGTTATATCGGGCTGTATTGGCATTACCTTTGCCCTAACCAGAGGATTAAGCAGAACATCATATCCCTCTGCCCTGAGCCTTAAGCACAGGTCAATAAGTCTTTCCTTGGGATTAAGTCCCTCATCAAAGCCGCCAAGCTGCTCAAAAGCAGTACGAGGAATAACCGCAAACAGATTAAGGGCATTAACATTTTGAGTATAGCAGAGCCTTTGCATATATCCCCCAGATTTGATATTTTCACCATCAAAGGCAATTTCCATACAGTCCTCACCGTCAAAGCGGACAGCTCCGCCGGTTACCTTACTGTGATAAATGCCTATACCCCCTGCAGCACCCACCCCCTCAAGATTTGCAATACCTATCAGGGTACATATATCCTCCCTTGAAAGGATAATATCGCTGGGGACAACAGCAATAAAGTCGGCTTCACATCCCTCAGCCGCCTTATTTTCACACCTTCGTACAATACGGCAGCTCCCCCTGCCCCGTACCTTATATTTACAGAGGTAGACGGCGGCACCGCTGCCTATATCCTCCACACTGCCCTCAATTTTAAGCCTTAAAAGCTGCTGACTTACCGCAAGCACTCCCGAATTTATGCAGTAGGGCTTTGCCGAAATATCCATTGCAACGGAATTTTTATGTATACGCCAGTAATACAGCACCTTTCTTACATGGGCAATGCTCTGTGCCCTTTCGGTAAGCCGCAAAATCAGGTCATGGTCCTGGCTGCCCTCAAAGCCCTCTCTTAAACCGCCAACTTCATCAAACAGACTCCTTTTAAACATTGAAAAATGACAGATATAATTATTTCCCCTCAGATTATAAGGTGAAAAATCAGGTTTAAAGTGGATAACCGACGGCTTTTCAATATTATCGGTAAAGCTTGCTTCATCACAGTATATAAAATCCGCACCCCTGTCAATACGCTTACGGTACTCAAAAAGCAGATTTGGCGCAAGCACATCATCATGGTCAAGAAGCCCCACATATTCCCCCTGCGCCATTTCCACGGCAAGGTTTGTATTGACGGATATACCGTAGTTTTTGTCAAGCCTTTTATATTTGATACGCTTGTCAGCGTACCGCTTTACCGTTTTTCCGGCGGCTGCACTGCTGCCTGCGTCCACAAGGCACAGCTCCCAGTTTTTATAGCTCTGGTTAATTACGCTTTCTATCATCTGACACAGATATTCCTCAGGAGTATTGTACAGGGGAACGACTATGCTTAAAAGTATATCTCTCGGATAAACCGCCGTACCCTGGCGTTTAAGCTCCTCCCTGGAAACGCGGCTCTCCTCCGTATACAGTGCGGCACGAAGCTTATATTTAATTCTTGCCGCAGCCTTGGCGCTTAATGCACCCATACCGCCGCTTTTTACTATCCTAAAGCATTTTTTTACAAGCATAATATTACCTTCCTACATATATATAAGCTGACCAAGCTTTCTTATTATTCCGCTTTTAAATACTTTGTGCTTTATTACAAAGGCAAGCTTTTTTAGATACGGCTTGTTTTCAAGCTCTCCATAGCCCCTAAGCAGGGCATAATTTTCCTGTCCCAGAGTGCCTGCGTATACCCTTGCCATTTCTGCCGCCTGTCTGTAGCCGTATCGCAGCATAAGCCTTGACCTGTCCTTCTGTCCTGCTCTGGCGGTGATATAACCCATATCCGACATATCCTGCGCACCACATACATTGGTTGTATGTTGTCTGTAAAAAAGCGTAGGTCTGTCATAAAAAACGATTTTTCCGCAGCAGGCGGTATACAGGGCAATCCACCAGTCATGGACAGGTACGGAAACGGGTATGTATGTAAGTCTGTTAACAAGCTCCCGGTTAAGCATCATTGTACAGCCTGTTACAATATTTTGCACCGCCAGATTATTTACGGCAGTTTGCTCAAAGTTAAGTTGCTGTAATGCAAACATTGAGGGTGATATGGTATTCAGTTCTCCGTCGGTTACGGTTAAATCGGTATGAAGCAAAATTGGCGTACCGCTGCCGTAATTATCCTCTGCCTGACGGATTTTTTCTAGACTAAGCTCAACCTTATCCTTAAACCAAACATCATCCTGATCGCAGAACATTACATAGTCTGCCGTTGAATTTTGCAGCAGCTTAAAAAAGTTAAAGGCTGCCGAGCCCGAATTTTTTTCATTAACAGTAAAAACAATTTTATTGGGGTATCGCTTTGCATAGTGATATATAATATCCGCAGTTCTGTCGGTGGAGCAGTCGTCGCATATACGCAGGGTAAAATCCTGACAGGTCTGTTCAAGCAGAGATTCAAGCTGACGGGCAATATATTTTTCTCCGTTATAGGCTGCAAGCAGTATATCAATCATAGCCTTTTACCCAAAACAAACGCCCTGACAAGTGACAGCCCATAATGCAGGTTAATTGCACCGTGCATTAAAAAGGTCACTGCAAAGGAGTGCTTATCCCTATAATATTTATCGTAAAATACCCTAAGCCCGTTATGAAAATGCTTTATAACCACCCTGTTTTTGGTATTTAAGCCGCTTTGCCCCTTAAGATGAATCATAAATCCGCCTGCATAATAAACCACCTTAAACCCCATTTGCTTAATGCGATAGCAAAGGTCTATATCCTCTCCGTACATAAAAATACTTTCATCAAAGCCCCCTGTTTTGGTAAATACGGCACGAGGTATCAGCATAAAAGCGCCGCTGACGGAATCAACCTCCTGGTCCTCCTCAGTGCTTAAATATGAGAGACGATAGCCGCCGAATTTTTTGTTACCGGGAAACAGCCTGTCCAGCCCCAGCACATAGCAAAGGCTGTTCCATGGTGTAGGGAAGCCTCTTTTGCAGCCATGGTCAAAGGTACCGTCCGGAAGTATTGTCTTTATGCCAAGACAGCCTGTATCGTGATGTGTATCGAGATATTTAACACATTTTTCAAGAGTATCCTGCTGCATAAGCGTATCCGAGTTAAGAAAAAGCACATATCTGCCTATAGCCCTTGCGGCGCCTATGTTGCAGGCATTGCGAAAGCCGTTGTTTGGCAGGTTTTTAATAAGCTTAACCCTGCTATCGTTATCATAGTAGCTGTCCTTAAGAGAGGTGGAGTTATCCGCCACTATTATTTCATATTCTATATTTTTTGTGGTTTCGCAGACAGCGTCGACAGTCTGTTTTGTTAAGTCCTTAGTGTTAAAATTAACTATTATAATTGACAAGTCCATCAGTTAAGTACCTCCTTAACCATGGCAATATGCTCAATACCCGCCTCTGAAAAAACCTCTCCCAACGGCTTAAAGCCAAGCCTGAGGTAAAAATCCTTTGCTTGGAGCTGTGCATGAATATAGCAGCGCTTTACATCAAGCTCCTCAAATATATAATCACACAGTGAGTTTACAACCTCGCCGCCAAGCCCCCTGCCGCGCAAATGCTTAAGCACCGCCACCCTGCCTATTGTGTAGCCGTCCTCATAAGGCATACAGCGGCCTGTGGCAGCAGGCACATCGTTATCGGTAATTAGCAGAAGCTGCGCATTGTCGTCACTGCCGTCAAAGTCCGCCTCAAAGGGAACGCCCTGTTCCTTTACAAAAACCGCCTCACGTATTGCAAAGCACTTATTTTTATCCTCTGTATTATTAACCCATATTTTTTTAAGCATTTTCATCTACCGCCGTTTTTATATTAATTTTTATTTCGTAAAGATTGTCTGTCTGCCTGATTTCATATTCCGTTTCCAGCCCCGAATCATTCATCTGCTCCACAGCCTGCTTAAGAGTATTGGTAAAAAGCCTTACATCACGGAAGCACAGCTTTATTTTAGGCTGTTTTTTTATAATGCCTATTTCACCGCCCGTCCTAATGGTGCTGTCAATCAGCTCCTCAGTCTTTTTTACGTTAAGTCCGTAGCGGGTAACCTGCTCCAGTACAGTTTTCTGAGCGTCACGTCTGCTAAGGCGCAGCAGAGCCCTTGCATGGCTTTCAGACAGGTTATTTTTAATAAGTATCTGCTTAATATCGGGGGCAAGACGCAAAAGACGGAGCTTGCCTGCTATTGCTGAGCGGCTTTTGCCCAATATATGGCATAAGTCCTCCTGGGTACAGCCAAAGTCCTTCATAACGGAGTGCATTGCCTCTGCCTCCTCCAGATAATTAAGCTCCTGTCTGTGGATATTTTCAATCAGACTTAAAGCGGCGCTGTCCCTGTCGCCTATGTTCAGGATAATTGCAGGTATGTATCTCAGTCCTGCCAGCTTAGAGGCACGCAGACGGCGCTCACCCATAACAAGCTCATAGCTGCCTCCGCTTGCCTGACGTACACCTATGGGCTGAAGTACACCGTACTGCCTTACCGAGCGCACCAACTCCTCCATAGCCTTTCTGTCAAAGCTGCGCCGCGGCTGATAGGGATTTGGCAGTATTTTATCCACCGCAATATCAATAACCTCGTTGCTGCTGTTAAGTGCCAGATTCATCATAAATGTATACCTCCTTATATTGTACAAGGTTTCAACTCTGTAGTCAAACCAAAATGTGTAATTTACCTGTTCAAAAATACCTTTAATATTATAATACCTTAAATTACCCAAAATTACCAGTTTTTTCCATTTCTTTTTTCTTGCATTTTTCGTCAGAGGTATGCATTTTTTGCAAATCAGTGTTTTTTTACAAGCTCTATTTTTGACTGCAAATAAAAACCGCCCTATCATTTACGATAAGGCGGCAAATATTTTCACTTTTAAATGCTATTCGTACTCCGCTTACGCTGCGTACTTCATCATTTTTGCCTGCCGGATTTCCTTCCGGCTCTCCCATAGCCGATTAGTATTAATGTTACCAAATTCAGGATATTAGCTTAAATCCGGCTATTCAGCCTTCTGCAGTTTGGTGAGCTGACTGGAATGAGTAGTAACAACTGCTTTTACAACCCCCATATCAAACTTGATTACGTCAATATCATCGGCAAAACTGTCAACCTTTTCCGCAGTCTGTACGTGTCCCTCCACAAGAAGTAAAATATTGCGGTTTGTTTCATTTTCCAAGGTAAGCTTGATTTCGGTTACATCACTTTCAACCCTGTCAAGTCTTTCCTCAACTCTGTCAAGCCTTTCCTCAACTCTGTCAAGCCTTTCTTCAACCCTGTCAAGTCTTTCCTCAACCCTGTCAAGCCTTTCTTCAACCCTGTCAAGCCTTTCCTCAACTCTGTCAAGCCTTTCCTCAACCCTGGTAAGTCTTTCTTCAACCCTGTCAAGCCTTTCCTCAACCCTGGTGAGTCTTTCCTCAACCCTGTCAAGCCTTTTCTCAACTCTGCCAAGACCATCCTTAACATCCGTTACGGTTGATAAAATCCGCTGCAATAATTCATTGTCTGTCACATCTTCACCTCCCATACAATCCGTATTTACTGAAAAAGATTATATCACACTTACCCATCAATTTCAACCGATATTTTAACCAACTGAGTAAGGTATCGGTTAGTTATGAGTACGCAGTGTAAGCAGAGTACTCATATACTTTAAAAGCTGTTATGCTCTGCACAACAGCTTATCTTTGAACATAACAGTAAGTACCCATCGCCTAAAAGATGTGTACTTGTTTTGTTGGTTAAATCATTTCTTTTTACCTGCTTTTTTTTCAGCCTTTTCTTTAGCCTTTTTCTCTTTGTTCTTAGCCTTCATTTCCTCAGCGGACTTCATCCCTACCACATTTACAATGTAAAGACCTGCAATCTCAATTTTTACATTCTTTTTAAGCGGCAAGGCATTATAAACATTTTTGTCACATATAAGAGTAAGTATCTGAGGACCGATTTTCACCTGAGCAAAGTACATTTTCATCAGCTTTGCACGCCTTGGCAGATTATCCATAACAGCCTTAGGCATGTGTACATTGGTAATTTTATCATGCTTTTTATCTATAATATAGGCATTCTGCATCATTTTTTGCTGATTAATAACAGCCTGCTGCTCATCCATCTTGCGGTAAGCCCAGCGGTTCAGGAAGAAAAAGCCTGCAACAACCAGAGCAACTATAAATATTACTAACAGCATTATATCTGCTAAACTCATTTAAAATCCTCCTTTGTTTAACATATTATAACTTATCTAAGCAAAAAAAGGATAAATCCTTTTTACTCCTATAAGTTATAATATACCAAATCAAGGGGGTTAGTCAACCATTAATAAATATTTTTATTTTATTACCGACATAAGGCTGTCGGCGAGAGCAGTGCTGATTATTTCAGCCAGATTAACCACACTGTTAAGCCTGACTGTCGACAAATTATTAAGGGTATTGCCATGGCAGGAGCCTACAATACCCGTTATGGAAAGCTGACCCACGGCGCTAAGGCTGCGGTTTATACCTGCTCCGGGGATAATACTGCCCTCGGAGAGAGTAACCGAGCCTATATGAGTACCAAGGCAGGCATCAACGGCAATTATATACGGGTCTGAATATTTTAGCTTAATCTCCTCCACCGCATCACGTAGATTAAGTGCATGAACTGGGCTTTCAAGGCTGCCGTATACACACAGCCTGCTGCCAAAGCGGCTTATTAATCTGCTGCCTGTAATGGGACCAAGACAGTCGCCCGTCAGTCTGTCGGAGCCTATGCACAGCACAACAGGCACCTCAGCAGGTGGAATGCGTGCCGTTATAAGCCCCGTAAGAGATTTTATGGGATGCCTGTCATAGGGATTTATATAATATACCAGCTTAGAGGTCTGCATAAGGTGCTCCTTTCAAGTAAATACTGAGTCAATGCTATTAGAATTTCAACGTACATTTTTCAATAATATTTTCCGCCTTTTTTGCAAAAATATGTATTGCTCTTGAAATAAATGAACATACACCTACTTTACTGGAAAAATTTGTATTACGAATTATGGAATACACCGACAGGCTTTGGCAACATTCGCAATTAAAAGGTGATAGTATTCATCTTGTCATAAATATAATCTATGCAAAGCAAGACAAATAAAACTCGTTTTATTAGGATGCAAGTATAGGTTACCGACACGTTAGTGAAGGTATTATATTATCCTGTGAAACAGGGCGCTGTGTTAGATAAACAAACATGGCAATCGGAACGTAGGCTCCGATAAATATTACTTATGAAGAAAGGGTGTAAAGTATGAATGATGAAAAAGTTTCTTTACCTACAAACGTGAAGCAAATTGGCAGCATATCCGGTGATGAGCGTATTTATATGGAGGATTATGCTTGTACATATTTACAACAGTATGCTGCCTGCGATCCAAACAGGGAAAAGGCCGCAATACTGGTAGGCAAAAGCTGTCAGACCGACGGAGAAAGGGTTCTGTTTATCAGCGGTGTTATTCAGGGCAAGTATACCGTAAGGCGAAACGGCTTAACGGAGCTTACGGAAAAAACCTGGCAGTATGTGGCAAAGCAGATGAGGCTGTTCTTTGATGGTCTTGAGGTTGTAGGCTGGGCATACATACAGCCGGGCTTTGAGGACTATTTAAGCGACGGCATTATGGAGTATCAGCGTAAAAATGCAGACCGGGGGTTGGGAGTTCTGTTTTTGAATGACCCTGCCGAAAAGCTGAGCAGCTTTTTTAAATGGGACAGCGAAAGCGAAACCTTTTCCACAGTCAGAGGCTACCTTGTATACTACGAGAAAAACGAGGGTATGCACGAATATATGCTGGAAAACAAGCTTAAACCCGTAGTAAAGGAGGATACTGCGTCAAAGGCTGTTGAGGAGCCCCTTACCACTGATGAAAAAATTGCAAAAACAGTTCGCTCCGAGGGTGCCAGAAGCAAAAACCGCGTTTTTGCCGAGCAGAAACGGCTGTCAAATCTTTTGGGAAGCGTCAGCTTTGTAATGCTGCTGGTATGCTTTGTAATGGGCGCAGGGCTTATACGCAGTGACGAGCGTATAAATACACTGGAGCATAAAATTAATCTTATGCAGAATGATATTGACGGAGTGCAGAGCGTATTTGCCTCACAAAATCTGACACAGCAGACTACCGCCGCAACGACAACAGAAACCGTAACCCAGCCTACCACGTCAGAGTCCGCTACACAGGCTCAGACTCAGGAATACGGCTATTACACCGTTGAGGAGGGTGATACCATCCTTAAAATATGCAAAAACGAATACGGCAGCGGTAGCAGAGTTGATGAGATAATGGAAATAAACAACATTGACGACCCCGGAAAGCTGTATGTGGGTATGGAGCTTAAGCTCCCAAAGGAGTGATGCCATGAGAGGCGAAAAAGAGGCGGCTGCAGCTCTTGCACACGAGGTTAAAAATCCGCTGGCACTGATACGTGCCAACATAGACCTTATAAGCGAAAAATTCAAAGGCAGCAGCGAGGAAAAATACATTGAGCTTATCTACAGAGAGATTGACCGTATAAATGCGGTAATATCGGGCTATGCTGCCCAAAAGGATGAAAGCAGTCTGGTTTTTCTTGATGATTTGCTTTGTGATGTTATTGATGAATATCATGTAACTGACAACAAGGCAGTTGAATTTATTATAGAGGCATCGGGGGATGATATTTGTGTCATGGCAAGCTATAGCAAGCTGTGTATACTGTTTTTTAATATACTTAAAAACGCGGTTGAGGCGGTAGATAACAAAGGCAGTATTATAACAAGCATTGAACGGCAGGGAGAATTTGCCGTAGTGAGCATTGCCGACAACGGCAAGGGCATTGATGAGAGCATAGCTGCCGTAATAGGCAGGCCCTTTGTAAGCAGTAAGGAGGACGGCATGGGCTTAGGAGTTGCAATAAGCAGAAAAATTGCCGCAGAATACGAGGGTGATATTACATTGGAAAATAAGACGGAGGGAGGCTGTAAAGTAACTGTAAGATTAAAGGCCTATACGGAAAAATAATTATGGGGTGTCGCAATGACACCCCATTTTTTGATTTATGTTCATTTTTTACATCAAATTAAACCTTTCAAGCATCCTTATCAGCTTACCGCCCATAGGCAGCATCTGTAAATCTTCTCTGGCAAAGCCCTTAATTAAAACCATAACCATAAACGAAACCGCCATAGCAGCTGCAATGGCAAAAATAGTAGCAACGATATTAACCGACAGTAAACGATATATTATATTATAACAGGTTAAACAGACTCCGCCCATAACAGCCGCAGCAGCGGCAGGCTTAATAAGCATACCCTTGTAATCAGGCCTAACGCCCGTAGCCTTAACAAGTGCCCTAAAATTAAGCACACTGCATACAATATAACAAACCGTTGTGCTGATAACGGCACCCACAATATTAATCTGAGGTATGGCAATAAGCACATAATTAAAAGGGATTTTTGTAAGCGCACCCCAAAGCGCATTAAAAGCAGGGGTTTTAACCTTGCCTATCCCTTGTAAAACACCCGTTGAAATCTGGCTTAATGCAAGAAATATTACGCTTATTGAGCCTACTGTAATCAGTGTACCGCCCTCGGCATATCTTGGGAACAGCATTTTAAGTATGGGTGTACCCAATACCCCAAGACCGCAGGCGGCAGGTATGGAAATTATCATTGTTATTCTTAAAGCGGCATCCACCTTGTTCTGGACAATCTCCTTATCGCCCCTTGTAAGACTTGCCGTAATACTGGGTATAACGGCAGTTGCAATAGCAGTTGAAATTGATACGGGCATAGTGGTAAGGGTAACATACTTGCCGTTAAGCTGACCGTAAAGCTTTATAATCGTATCATCATCAAAGCCTGCAACGGCAAGCCTGGAGTTAACCATAGCCATATCCACAAAATTAGTCATACTGAAAATAGCTGTACCCGTAATAATAGGTACGGCAATTTTAAGGAGATTTTTGGTAATTTCTCCTCCGCCCTCAATCCTGTAACCGCCTTTATCCCCGGCAAATACGGCATTTCTGCTTTCCCTTGTCATAAGGTAAAATACCATCAATACAACAAGCCCCGACAAAGCACCGATACCCGTACCTGCCGTACCTCCCGCAGCTCCAAACTCAACACCGTATTTCAGCCATGCCCAAGCAAGAAATACGCTGAAAACCGCATTAAAAACCTGCTCCACAACCTGTGACAGAGAGGTGGGTACCGTAGTCTGAAAGCCCTGAAAATAGCCCCTGTACACAGCCATAATGCCTACAATAAAAATTGTGGGAGAAAGAGTATACAGGCACCATACGCTTTTGCACCATATATCATCGGTATTGCCCGTTCTGATACAATAGCTTTGGAATATGAATGTGCCCACTGCCATAACAATAGCAAAGAACAGGCTTAAACCGCCTGCGGCAAGCATGGAAATCTTAAAAATCTTTCTTGCGTTGGCGTACTCCTCCAATGCAAGCTTTTCCGCCACCATACGTGATATGGCAACAGGCAGACCTGCGGAGCTCATAATAAGAAAGAAGTTGTAAATATTATATCCTGCCGCATAGATACCGTTGCCCAAATCACCTATCATATTGGTAAGGGGCAGCCTGTATAAAAATCCGATAAGCCTTACTATTATACCTGCCGCCGCCAGTATTGCGGCCATTTTTACAAAGGAATTATTCTTCTTTTCGCCTGCACTCATAAAACCTTCTCCTGTGTTGTAGTTTAAAAATTTCAAGGGGACAGCCTTCCCCTTGAAAATGTGTAAAAATCAATTATATCAGCACCTTGCCGCTTTTCTTCTTGCAACAGGGTCAAGCAGCTTCTTCCTTAAACGAAGGCTCTCCGGAGTTACCTCAACCAGCTCGTCATCAGAGATAAAATCAATACACTGCTCCAGACTCATTACAGTATGAGGTGTAAGCTTAAGGGCATCATCACTGCCTGATGCACGGGTATTTGTAAGCTGCTTTTTCTTGCAGACATTAACCTCCATATCGCCTGTCCTTGAGTTACGTCCTACTATCATACCGCCGTAAACCTTGGTGCCTGCGCCGATAAACAGCTCGCCTCTCTCCTGTGCGTTAAACAGACCATAGGTAACAGCCTCGCCTGTTTCAAAGGCTACAAGACTGCCTGACTGACGACTTTGTATTTCTCCCTTATATTCCTCATATCCGTTAAATACGGTATTGATAATGCCATTGCCTCTTGTATCGGTAAGAAATTCGTTTCTGTAGCCTATAAGTCCTCTTGCTGGGATATTGAATTCAATCCTTGTATAGCCTGACTGAGATGGCTGCATATTAACCATTTCGCCCTTTCTTGTACCAAGCTTTTCAATAACGCTCCCCACATATTCCTCAGGTACGTCTATTGTAGCTAGCTCCATAGGCTCGCAGCGCTTACCGTCAATCTCCTTATAAAGCACCTCAGGACGTGACACCTGAAACTCGTAGCCCTCACGGCGCATTGTTTCAATAAGTATGGAAAGATGAAGCTCGCCTCTGCCGCTTACCTTAAATGCCTCCGCAACATCAGTATCCTCAACTCTTAAGCTGACATCCGTATTAAGCTCTCTCTGAAGTCTGTCACGCAGGTGACGGCTTGTAACAAACTTGCCCTCCTGTCCTGCAAATGGACTGTCATTTACGGAAAAAGTCATGGAAAGAGTAGGCTCGCTTATCTTGTTAACCTCAATGGCAACAGGGTTTACAGGGTTGCAGATTGTATCGCCTATATGGATCTCAGGCATACCGCTGACAGCAACAATGGCGCCCATTGATGCCTCCTTAACCTCTATTCTCTCAAGCCCCTCATACTCATAAAGCTTTGTGACCCTTGTTTTTACAAGCTTTTCAGGGTCATGTATATTTACAATGGCAATTTCATCATTTACCTTAACGCTTCCGTTTTCAATTTTACCGATGCCGATACGTCCCACATACTCGTTATAATCAATGGTTGTAACAAGCATCTGTAAATCTGCGTCAGGGTCGCCCTCAGGAGCAGGAATATGCTCAATAATCGTATCAAATAAAGGCTTCATATCAGGAGCGTCAAGTGCTTCCTCAGGTGTAAGCGCAGCCTTACCCATTTTAGCAGACGCAAAGACAAAGGGGCTGTCAAGCTGATCATCGGTAGCGTCAAGCTCCATAAAAAGCTCAAGTATTTCATCAACCACCTCATTTGGCCTTGCCTCGGGGCGGTCAATCTTATTAACGCATACAACAACAGGCAGACCAAGAGAAAGCGCATTTCTGAGCACAAACTTGGTCTGTGGCATAGCGCCCTCGTAGGCATCAACCACAAGCACAACGCCGTTTACCATCTTAAGAACACGCTCTACCTCACCGCCAAAGTCAGCGTGACCGGGAGTATCTACAATATTAATCTTGACATCGTCATAGTATACGGAGGTATTTTTGGAAAGGATTGTAATACCTCTCTCACGCTCAATATCGCCTGAGTCCATAACACGCTCTCTGATAACCTGGTTTGAGCGGAAAGTGCCGCTTTGCTTTAAAAGCTCGTCAACCAGTGTTGTTTTACCGTGGTCTACATGAGCAATAATGGCAATGTTTCTGATATCCTCTCTTTTGGTTTTCATAATTTTATCTCACTCTCTTACATAAATTAAATTTTGCTTTTACATTGTCGTACAGCCACAATAGGGCATTTTACGTTAAATATCATTTTACCACAGCAAACGGTTTAATATCAATAAAATATATTAACAATTTTTGTATTAATTTTACCTGTTATCTTGTTAAATAGCACAAAAAAGCGGTGTTTATGCAGGCTAAGTCCTTTACTGCAAGCTTTTTTAAGAGTATGACGGCTTTTTATGCACGCAAAACGGGCACCCTTAAGGGTGCCCGCAATGGTTTGAGTTATTTATTATTGAACAGGATAAACATAGGTTCCATTCTCAATCATAGGTACAATTGGGAATACGTATGCATTATCCAAGGTCTTCTGCATAATGCTTGCGGAGTCAGCTGCAGTAATAGCACCGTTACCGTCAACATCAGCAATTAACATATAGGACTCAGGATATACTTCCTCACAAGGCATCTTGAAAGCATTGTCAAGACTCTTCTGAAGATCTACAGCCGCATCATTAGCACTCCAAACACCGTTCATATCAACATCACCTATTGCATCAAGGTCAACTGTTGTAGATTCTGTTGATGTTTCTGTTGATGTTTCTGTTGATGTTTCGGTTGTTGTCTCTGTTGAGGTTTCTGTTGTAGGCTCCTCACCTATGATAACATCATCAGCAATAACCTGAACATTGATTACGTCAGAACCAATTTCACCGTAGAAGCCATTGTCAACAAGGATAATCTCAAAGTCTGCATTACCCTCTCCAATTACCTTGAACTGGATTGCACAGATTGAACCGTCAGCGCTGATTACATCATGACCGCTGCCGCCAATGTAGTTGGCAATCTTAACCTTACCGAGAGCAGCTGCACTAGTAGCGCCATCTGCATCTACATCAGTAAAGTCAGGGTTAGTTGCTTCGGGCATTAAGCTCAGGCTGCCCTGAATATTGCTAAGGTCATAAGCAACCTTACCGTCAGCTGTCATAGCAGGGTTAGCAGGGTCAACTGCCTCAACTGCCTCGATAACCTGTGGGTTGTACTTAACAAAGAATGTATAGTTGTTAAATGGTACCTGATCAGCGTTTACAGTGTCAATGTTAAGAGTAATTGTATCTCCTGCCACTGCATTAATATATCCGCTTGGTGTAACCTTGATACCAAGTGTTCCGCCAGGTACAACGGTAGTGGTTTCAGTAGTTGACTCTGTTGTAGTTTCAGTAGTTGACTCTGTAGTTGACTCTGTTGTGGTTTCTGTTGTTTCATCATCACCTACAACAACTTTGTTTGCAACAGGTGTGTCAACCTCAAGCTGAGCTGAGCCAGGAGCTGCCCAGAATCCGTTTTCAACAAGTACGATTTCCAAATCAGATGAGCCCTTACCTACAACCTCAAAGTTAAGCGCTACTAAAGTACCTGCTGTATCAGCACAATCAAGAGATGTGCTGCCAAGATAGTTTGCAAACTTAATCTTACCAAGGTCTGCACAGCTCTTGGCACCGTCTGCATTAACATCCGTATAATCAGGGTTAGTTGTGCTTGGTACGTAAGCTATGCTGTTATTTACAGTACTTTCAACATAAACAGGTAAGCCGTTTACTGTTGAATAGGTTGAAATATCTTCAACAGCTGCAACACCCGTAGCCTTAATTACGCTTGGATTATACTTTATAAAGAAAGTATAGTTGTTGTAGCCTGCCTGTGTAACATCAATATTTACCTTAACGGTTGAGCCGATTGCTGACTCTTCAAGAGTCTGTACACCTGCTTCTGAATTAACGCCTGCAATTGAAGCACTTACATTTAAAGGACCGCCTACGATAATAGGATTATAAGTAGTAGTCTCTGTGCTATCCTCAACCTTACCGGTTGTTGTTTCAGTTGTATTGCCGTCTGTTGTTGACTCTGTAGTTCCCTCTGTAATGGTTGTTTCTTCAGTGGTTGTTTCTGTTGTGTCAACCTCATTGCTTACAAGCGCAATGCCGTAGAAGGTTGTCTTTGAGCCGGCACTTGTTACATAATAAGTCTTGCCTGCCGTAAGCTCATACTCCTTATGAGCAAAAGTATTTTCCGCAGGTGCAAGGTATTCAAGCTCTGCCTTGGTACCTGAAGCATCAATGCTCATAACTGCATAGCTCTTGCCTGCACCAATCTTAATGTCAAGCTTAAGTGTAGCATCTGCTGTAGGCACTACCTTGATATATGCTCCATAAGCAGGCTCAACAAGCTTGCCTGCTGCATTATATGAAGCGCTTCCGTTTTTAGGGTTGTTAGCGCCCTGTACAAATGTAGTATATGTTCTTCCGTCAATAGTTACGCCGCCTGCGGTTGTTTCAGGCTTCATAGTCCATGATTCCGCACTTGCGGCACCCGCCGATGGAGTATCAACTATCTCAAGCTGACCGTCATAGTAAAGACCTGTTGCAAGGTTCTGTCCGTCAACAATAATGTCGCCTTCCATTCTCTCGGTCTTAGCAGCCTGAGTTGTAGTCTCTGTAGAGTCATCAACGGCTGTGGTTGTTGTTTCGGTTGTGTCATCAACGGCTGTAGTTGTTGTTTCGGTTGTATCGTCAATAACAACATCGCCTACCGTAACGGTGTAAACTCTTGCGCCGCGCTTATTTGCAGAGTCCTCAGGAGAGATAACCTTATATGTACCTGCACTTGTAACCGCTGCGGTAATTGTTTTAGCGCCGCTTGCCGTACCTGTAACGGTATCCTGAACAAGGATATTTCCGCTTGCGTCGGTAATAGCAATAGCTGATGTATTTGTACTGCCCGTACTTGACATAACTGCTGAAATTGTAGTAGGTCCGTCAACGGTTACCGTAATAGCACTGCCGCCTGCCTTTGCAACCTCAACAGAGCCAACACCGCTGATCTGTGTTTTTTCCGCATCAGCATAAGTTACTCTCTTGGTAACAGAGCCTTCAACTCCAAACGGTGCAGTCATCTCTGCTGCTGTAACCACAGCCTTATCTGCTGTAGGTGTTGATAACTTTGTTGCATCAAAAACACCGCTTGTTGCGTAAGCATTTACTATAGCATCTACAGTACTGTCTGCCGCAATAACCGGACTTGCAAAAACACTGGTCACTGCCATACTTGCCGCAAGCAGTGTACTTACAAGCCTTCTAGTTGTTTTTTTCAATTTACTTCCTCCTTTTAGATTGAAAAATTTATCCCGTCAGCCGTCCCTGTAATTAATTGGATAATACTGCCAAAATCACAAATCACCATAAAAAAATTAAGGTCAGCCCTGCATAGGATTTGAATTTATTATATAATAGTTTTAATTTTTTTGCAACAACATACCAACAAATTAATTTATCAAAAATCATTTTTGGTTATTTTGCATAAATTTACATATAAAAAAATAGTTAATAATTTTTTTGATAAAACATTTTATATGCCGATACATAATAATCCACAGGCGGGGACGCAGTACCTTTATACATTAAATTTATGCATCTCCTGTAAGGGTTATGTTTTTTCCGCACACCAAAAAGGGACACCCCGAAGGGTATCCCTTTAGTAAAGCAATCAGCTTATTAATTACTCAACGATTTCATTGTTGAAGTCTATGTTTGAAATTGTAATGTTTGCACATCTTGCAGCAAAGAAGCCAACATAAACCTGGTCGCTCATCTCTACTGTAAAGGTAGAAACCTGACCGCCATAGTTTACAGTGTACTCATTGCCCTTCTTTGTGATAGATACGTTAACTGTATCACCAACTGCAGGGGCAACAGTAAGACCACCATTATCAGCATATTCTGTTAATGTGCCGTTAATTCTTGCATAGCCTGCCCAGCCTGTATCAAGACCTGTAACCTCACCTGTTGTTGCATCCTTTATTTCCTTATTGATATCAGCAATCTTCAATGGAGAAGCAGCAACATAATTGTTGATTGCAGATGCATTATATGTATCAACCGAAATAGTATCGGCAACTATAGCACCGTATGCAACCTGGCTATTCTTTTCCTGATAACCGTTTAATGTAATAGTACCGCTGATAGTAAAGTCTGTAGATGCACTTACAGGTGTATAGTACATCATAAAACCATCAGATGTAGAAGCAATCTTACCAAAGGTTGCGTCTGACTTAGGAGCGTCATCGCCTAATGTAGCGTCATTCTTTGCAACGCCGCATCTTAAGTTTACTGTACCGTCAGCGTTTTCGATTAAAGCAAAGTTTGTTACATTGCCTGTCTTTGTGTATTCGATAGGCTCAACAGGGTTACCCTCTGCATCGCAGGTACAAAGCTTTGTCATACCGCCGAAGTCGCCTGTTAATGTACCGTACCAGCCTGCTTCTGTGCTTGTTGTCCAGAACCTGCTGAGTAAGTCATCACCCTTAACGTCCTCTGTTGAAGGCTCTGTCCAATCAGGGTTAACAATCAAATCAGCCTTTGTAGGAGCAACATTACCGCTCTTTACATATGGAGCAAGTGTGCTGTCGGAAGCCTTAATAGCCTCTGCCATCATATATGCAACATACATAGCCCCGTAGTTGTTCAGATGTGTGTTATCAACACTTGAATCAAGATACCAACGGTGGAGATACTTTGACTCGTTTGGAGTAAGAGTATCATATAAATCCTTAGTTAATGTTAAGTTATCAATTACTGTTAAGCCAAGCTCTGCACCCAAATCCCTTACATCCTGTGCATAGTCACCGCCGTTAGCTACGTGAAGCTGGTTGTCTGACCATGTACCTGTAGTTCTTCTTACGATAGGTGTAGCAAGGATAGGAGTTGCGCCAACTTCCTGAGCCTTAAGAATGTAGTTTGTGTAAAGAGAGTTCTTAAATGTACCCTCTGTGTCCTTTGTACCACCGGGAGCAGTATATCTGTCTTCCTCTGTCTTTTCGTCATTATGACCGAAAGCAATAATTAAATAGTCGCCCTCTTTCATGCTGTCAAGTAATGTCTGGTACTCAGGATCGGCAAGATAGCTCTTTGATGATCTGCCTGATAACGCAAGGTTTACAACCTCGGCATTAATATATTGATCAAGCTTGTCGCCAAAACCTACTCTCTTGTAGTAATCCGTTACATCAGCACCCTCTGCATAGTGGCAAGCTGTTGAGTCACCTACAACAAAGATTTTTGCAGGGTCACCTACAGGATTCTCGTTTGGTGTAAATCTTATACCAAAGATAGGTAAGTTTGTACCCTGACCGATAATATATAAGGTTTCGCCTGCCTTAATGGAAGCGGAAACAGTTGTAAACATATCGGCAGCTGTGTTCTTAAAGTTTTTAACTGATGTAATTACAGCATTTTCAGCAGGCTCCTCAGTTGTAAGTATAATAGACTTGCCCTGATTTACCTTAACGTCTATGCTTACCGTAACATCATTTTTAGCTGTAACTGCATATGCAACACGATAACCCGGATTTGCAACACCGTCAACAGTCATACTTGTATTAACACTTGTGCTTACTGCATAGCCTGCATAAGTAATATCGCCGATAGTTGTTGACGTACCGTCCGAATTTACCTTGTAGTCCATATCCTGCATAGCCATTACGCTTGCATCAACGCCGTTGTAAACAACGGTCTTTGCATAAGCAAGCTCCGCCTTGTCGGCAGGAACATAGTACGCATTTTCATCAACAGGCATCTCTGTTGTAGCCTCTGTTGTAGGCTCTACAGGGAATGCAAAATCAGCATCAAGAACCTTCTGGAGGATCATTGCTGCATCAGCTGCAGTAATCTCGCCGCTGTCATCTACATCACAGCCTGCAAAATCATAATTATCGTTCTCTGCAAGGCTTGCATCAAGTACATATGCAAGTACCGCAGATGCATCGTTAGCAGTAAGGATACCGCTCTTATCAGCATCACCCCACATACCTGTGAAACGTAATTCATAGCTGTAATGAACAGGTGTCCAGCCTGCAAGATAAGCAGCAATAACATCATCAGATGTCATAACGGCTGCATCTTCATCACTTAATGTTGTGTCAGGTATTCCAAGGGTAGCATCAGGTGTAGTTGCAAAAGCCTCACCATTGTTTGTGTTGCCATACTCTTTAAAGTTAGCAGTAGGACCATCACCTGAGCTCATCTGACCCCAGCCGTCAGCCTTAATGTAGCCGTTAGTTTCGGTATTAATAAAGATTGCATTGGAGTTAGCACCCCAAGTTCTGCCGTAAAGACCTTCAACGTCTGTACCAACGCCGTCAGTAGTTACTGTACAGTTTCTGAAGATATATGGAGATGTCTTAGGAGCTGTGATATAACCAACCTTGCTGTTGTTTGTAGCGTCGTTCTCATAAGTCTTCCACTGAAGCTTACAGTTATCAAATATAGCCGTAAACTCACCGCAGATATAGTCAGTGTTGCCACCGATTACACAATCCTTGAAGTATGTATGATAGTTATTGTTTGCAGAACCGTTTCTGCCAAGTGTATCCTGTGAGGAAAGAATGTTGCATCTGTAAACCTCAATATTGTCTGCTGCAATATAGAAAGCATTTG
This sequence comes from uncultured Eubacteriaceae bacterium, assembly GCA_938042265.1. Taxonomy (GTDB): domain Bacteria; phylum Bacillota; class Clostridia; order Lachnospirales; family CAG-274; genus CALWRD01. Next base: position 13,338 of record CALIRN010000328.1, on the reverse strand, counting down.
ATCTTTCCTTTGAAGCATACTTGGTAACATCAGTATCCTTAGTTCTCATAGGAATACCGCCTACCGTATAAGCAACGTCAGCAGCTTCCTTATCTGTTACGTAGTAGTTATAAGTATTTCTGAAGGTTGCGTCTTCAGCAATAAAGTTGTCACCTCTTACGATAGCAACGCCGCCCCAAAGGTTGCCGTCACCCTCTGCTGAGGAGTACTTATCTCTGAAAAGTCTTTCACTGTAAAGACCTGTTGACTTGTCAATTGAGTAATAGAAAGTACCAACACCATAGTACCAACTAAGCTCATGTCCGTTACCGTTTAATGTAACGTAAGGAGCGTCAAATGTAACCTGCTCCTCAAGATTAGCATTAAGGTTAATTGTAACACGGCCTTCCTCGCCGTCAGGTCTTACCATTGCGCAGATAGCGTCATCAGCTTCATTTAATGTATCGTAGTCACCAGGTACATTAATCTCTGCCTTATACTCTATCACATCCTCAACCTGTATCCAGTAAAGGTAAGTAGGACCTGTAACCTCTGTTCCGTCTGCCTTAGCATAAGGAAGTATGTTTACGGTTACGGAGGTCTCCGTACCGTCTGTTGTATAGGTTGTTGTTGTTGGAGTGGATGCACTTGCGCTCGAGCTTGTTACAACGGCATTCTGTCCGTTGATATCCCAAGAACCTGCATACCAGCCTGAAACAGTAACCTTCTGCTTGCCGCTTACGGGAACACTGATTGTGTCACCTGCATACATGGCAACAGATGTGGAGTTGTTATACTTGCCTGTAGGGCTTGTAATTGTAAGCCTTGTATCAGCGTTATTCCACTCTGTAGGCAAATCATAATAGTTAGGGTCAGGAAGCTCAACCCAAACCTCGTTTGTATTTTCAGCGCCCTGTACCACTGATACATGGTCGTATGTAACACCGCCGTTGCTTGTGACAACTGCTGTGTTGTACTCACCAGGCTTCATTACACATGAATATGTGCTACCTGTGATAGTTGCCGTATAAACTGCGCCGTTTAACTGGTTTGTAAATGTTAATCCGCTTACAGTGCCCTCAGGAGTACCTGTGATTTCGCCTGTAAGTGTCTGATCGGGAATATCCTCCAAATCAATAACAACTGCGTCGCCTGTAGCCTTAAAGCTGTCGCTGCCGTTGATTGTAGCCTTAACGCCGCCGTCATTTGTGCTGAGCTTGTAGGTGTGTCCCTTAGCAAGCTTAAGCTCTGCAGTGTCAGCCTTAACGGTACCCTCAACAGTGCCTAAAGCAGCGTCTGTTAAGTAAACCTCAAGTGTAGAGATACTGCCTTCATTTGCATTGATATTGTTGTAGCTGAAAGCTACTGTGGTAGGCTCATCAATGATATACTCAAAACCGCAGAATACCATGTTGTTTGTCTTACCTGTTGTAGAAAGAACGTATGTATGGCCTGCCTGAGCCTTGAATGCATAAGATTCAACAGCTGTATCAGAATCGGTATAACCATAACGCTCACCTGTAGTTGCATCAAAATCCCAAACTCTTAAGAAAGATGTAGATGCAAAGTAAGTATTAAATGTACCTGTTGCTGCAGGTGAAAATACTATTGCAGTACCATCGCCAAAGGTTGGAACAGATGGAATGTCGTTAGCTGTTGCATGTCTGTTACCTGCCTTGTAGCCGTTAACAGTCTTGCCTGCTCTGACAACACCAACACCGCTTGCCCATGATGGAGTAAACTTTGTAAGCTCACCTGTTGCAGCATCCTTGTTACCAATTAAGGAAAGAGTACTGTCCTTATAAGCAAAGGTCTGCTGGTCGATGGTTTTGGTTACAACCGTTTCTCCCGTATCGGTAGTGCTTGTAACATCGTATGCGATGTCATCAAGCCATAACTCAAAGTTTTCAGCCTCTCCGACAGGAGCTGCCGCATTTACGGAAGTAATTGCATGAAGGTAACCTGAGCCTGCACCTACGTATTCAAATGCAAGTGTGTCAGCATCACCGGTATAGCTGAAGGTAACGTCCTCGCCGTCCATATCACCCTTAGCCTTAATTACGCCCAAAGACTCGCCGGCTGAATTTGTTACAACATAAGTAGAGTCTCCTGCGCTGTAAGCACAGGTCTTGAAGGTAATCTCCGCATTACCTGCAACCTTTACTCTGAAAATATCACCGTTATAGAGCGCCAGACCATGTCCGGAGCCGTGATAATAAGCCCGACCTTCTGCGGAAATAGCACCGTCTGCAAAGGTAAGCCCGTCAACAGCGGATTTGTCACCCGGGTCAGTTGCCGCAAAGTCAACAGCATAAGTTTTGCCTGCTTCAACAGCACCACCTGACGAAACAATATCGCCGCCGCCGCTTGTTACTTCGTCAGCATAAGCAGCCAAAGGCAGCTCGGACGCATTGACAAATGTTGTGCTGAACATTGAAGATACCAGCATAATACCTGCCATTAAGCGGCTTAAAGTTCTCCTTGAACTTTTCTTCATTAATATTCCTCCTTTTTTAATATGTTTGTCGTAAAATTTGCCCATTTAACAATTTAAGCAGTTAGCTTTTTTGTTAAAATTATACGACACTCAACTATATTATAACACAAGTAACCGTAAAATCAATACAAAAAATTAATTTGTACGCATTAATTAATTAATTTTGCATAAAATCTGTCCAAAGTCCCTTAAATTAAGGGATTTAAAGGGACTTGGGCAGAAAAATCTGTACGTACATCTTGCTTTTTTTCACCTTTCCCGATATTTTTTTGTTAAAATTCACAATACCCCTCAGTCTGCCTTTACCGACAGCCCCTCACAATGCCGTGTCGGTCAGCATTCAATAATTTCTCTGTCCTCCACAGCCCTTTTAATCATATCATCTATTCCCTCAAGCCTTGTGCGCTCCATCTTTTCAATAATGCTCTTTTTTGGCTTGGTCTCGGGATGCTTTGCCACAAAAACGGTACAGCAGTCCTCATAAGGGCGTATTGAAATATCAAAGGTGCCGATTTTTCTTGCAATGTCCACAATCTCCTGCTTATCCATGGCGCAAAGAGGCCTTAATACAGGTAAACCTGTTACGGCGCTGTCTATTGCGTTAATAGCCTCCATGGTCTGGCTTGCCACCTGACCTATGCTGTCACCTGTAACAAGGGCGAGAGAGCCTGTTTCCAGCGCAATCATTTCCGCCGCCTTAAGCATTGCCCTTTTAAGAAAAACGGTAATTTTTTCGGGAGGTACGCTTTCATATATTTTAAGCTGAACCTCCGTAAAGGGCACAACCGACAGCTTAACCCCGCCCGTAAATACTGCAAGCCTTTTTGCAAGGTCAATAACCTTTTGCTTTGCCCTTTCTGAGGTGTAGGGAGGCGAGTCAAAGTAAACCGCCTCAATTTCAACCCCTCTTTTTGCCACATTAAAGGCGGCAACAGGGCTGTCTATACCGCCGCTCATAAGTACGGCTGCCTTGCCCGAGGTACCCATTGGCAGTCCTCCGAAGGCCTTTATAAATTTACAGTAAACATAGGCATTGTTTCTCAGCTCCACATGGAGCACTGCATCGGGATTATGCACATCAACCCTTAAGCCCTCAATATCACTGTGGAGAATATAGCCGCCTACCGCTGCGGAAACCTCATTGCTTGTATGAGGGTATTTTTTGTCGGAGCGCTTTGTTTCCACCTTAAATGAAATATTCCCCTGTGGATATTGTCTTTTAAACTCCTCACAGCCTATAAGCTTAAGGTTTTCAAGGTCCTGATTTTCCACCTCAACACAGGGGCAGACAGCAGTAACGCCCAGGGTTGTAACTACCCGTGGAATAACCTCATCATAGTCAAACGCTCCTCCTTCATTTACAACAAGCAGTCTGCCCTGCTCCTTGTAAACACGGTAGGTTTCCAAATCCTCCAATCTGCCGATAATTGTTTTTATAAGCCTGTTTTCCACCAAATAACGGTTATTGCCCCTTGTGGCAATTTCACCGTATTTAACTAACAATACATTTCTCATATTATCTCCTTATCTGGGGCGAAAGCGTCTCAGCAGCGGCACTGCCCTTTTTATTGCCTCGGCAGCGGTACACGCCTCATCGTCCGTATTATCAGCACTGAAGCTGAAGCGCACATTGTTTTCGCCTCTGCCGTCAAGCAGCAGGTCAACAATTTTCTTTTTCTTTTTAAGCCTTGATGAGCAGGCTGAGCCTGTTGCCACATATATTTCCTCTCTTTCCAGAGCGTGCAGCAGCACCTCGCCCTTAATACCCTCAAAGCTGAGGTTTAAAATATAGGGGCTTGCCTTCTCCTCATCACCGTTCACGTAAACCCCCTCTAAACCACTTAAAGAGGATAAAAGAGTGTCCTTAACCTTTTTCACTGTTTTAAAATTTGCCTCCATAGTCCTGTCAGCAAGCTCTGCCGCAAGACCAAAGCCTATAATTGAAGCGGTATTTTCCGTACCAGGCCTTATGCCCTTTTCCTGACCGCCGCCAAAATGCAGGTTTTTCAGCCTTACACCCTTTTTTACATATAAAGCGCCAACGCCCTTTGGAGCGTGAATTTTATGTCCGCTGACGGAAATCATATCCGCACAGCCAGACGGAATGGGGTGCTTGCCAAATGCCTGTACACAGTCGGTATGGAAAACGATCCCTGGATTTATCCCTTTTGCGGCTGCACTTAAAGCAGGAATATCCTGTATTGTGCCAACCTCGTTGTTGACATACATTATACTGACAAGCACCGTATCACTGCGGACCGCCGCCCTTAAAGCCTCGGCACTTACATAGCCCTTTTTATCAACAGGCAGATATGTTACCTCAAAGCCCTCTTCCTCAAGCTCTCTGAAGCTGTCCGTAACGGAGGGGTGCTCAATTACGCTTGTAATAAGGTGCATACCGCTGCGCCTTGCGGCTCTTGCCCCGCCTAAAACGGCAGTATTGTTAGCCTCGGTGCCGCCGGAGGTAAAATAAATATCCTCCGCATTAACCCTTAGAGCCCTTGCCGTCTGCTCCCTTGCGGATGTAACAAGCCTTTCCGCCTCAAAGCCCGCACTGTGCAGTGAGGAGGGGTTTGCATACTTATTTTTCAGCATATCATAAACCAATTCCAGAACAGGCCCGCTTAAAGCCGTTGTAGATGCGTTATCAAAGTAAATCATTTCAGTCCTCCAGCTCATAAAGCAGTATTGCTCCCGTTACAAGGCCTGCGGTTTCCGTACGCAGGATACGCCTGCCCAGGGTAACGCTTGTAACCTTATCCTTTAAGGCAAGCTCTATTTCCTTTGGCGAAAAGCCTCCCTCAGGTCCTATAAACACACCTATGCTTTTACCCTTAAAGCCTCGTGCAAACTGCTTTATACCGTACTCTGTTTCATTTTCATAGGGTATAATCCTGCCCTCACAACGTCTGCTGTCAGCAACCGCTTCGGAAAAGGTCATTGCCCTGTCAATTTCGGGTATTTTGCCTCTGCCGCACTGCTTTGCGGCAGCCTCGGCTATTTTCTGTCATCGCTCACGCTTTTTATCCTCTTTTCCGTCAAGCTTTGCCACCGCAAACTCGGTTTTTACGGGCACTATTCTTTCAAGCCCTATTTCAACGCATTTTTGTATAATAAGCTCCATTTTGTCGCTTTTGGGCAAACCCTGATAGAGGGTTATTTTTACCCCCGGCTCGGAGGCATTGGCGCAGCTTTCATTAATCACTGCCACAACTCTTCTTTTGTCAACCTCCGACAGGGTACAGTAATAGTCCGTACCCTCACCGTCACAGATAACAATTTCATCACCTGCTTTGCCACGCAGTACGTTTGCTATATGGTTGGCATCCGTTCCTTCTATTATAAAGCTGTTATCCTCAATCTGTCCCTTGTATGCAAAAAATTTAGGCATCCTCTTACCTCTTTCTTCTGCCTGTAATGCTTACCCATTCATCCCTGTAAAGGGTTTCGGTAACATCAAGTCCATTTGCCTCAAAGGCGTCATAAACATCCTGCACTCTTTCCCTTATTATGCCTGAGGATATAAATATACCATCAGCCTTTAACAGCCTTGGCACAAGGGGAGCTATAGCGCAGATAACGTCTGCAATAATGTTGGCGACAACCACATCGTATTTTTCAAAGCCTATTTCTGCCTGAAGCTTTTCATCATCAATTACGTTGCCGCTGGTTACATAATAGCGGCTTTTATCAACACCGTTTAAATCCGCATTTTCATAGGCGGTTTTAACGGCATTTTTGTCTATATCCACCGCAAAGGCGCTTTTTGCTCCCAAAAGCAGAGAGATAATTGAAAGGATACCGCTGCCGCAGCCCAAATCAGCAACAACGCTTGTATCGGTTATATACTTTTCAAGCTGAGTCATACAAAGCTGAGTTGTCTGGTGTAAGCCGGTACCGAAAACGTGCCCCGGATTAATGTTGAAAACCACTCTTCCTCCCGGATTTTCCATCTTCTCCCACACAGGCTTTACAAGCAGCCTTTCACCTACGGTAAAGGGCCTATAAAAATCCCTCCATTTGTTCAGCCATTCCTCATCGTTAAGGCTGGATTTGGTTTCAATTTCAAGTCTGCCTAAATCAAGGCCCGTATCAATGGTTTTTAAGCGGTTAAGAGCCTGCTTTACCTGCATAAGAATCTCCTCACCGTAGGGGTTGTCGCTTACATAAACAATAAGCCTGGTTTCCTCCGGAGGCTTATTCATAAGCTCCTCATCAACATAGTCCCAAAACTGGGAGGAGGTTTCAAGATACTGCCTAAGCTCGTTATCGTCCTGTACCTGTATACCCGTAACACCGCAGTCCAGCAAAACCGCACTTACAGGCTCAATACCCTCTGTGGTGGTGTATATTTTAACCTCTGTCCATTCCATAAAAAAGCTCCTTTCACAAAAGCACTCATTTCATATTATTTTAACATAAAATACTTTTGTTTACAATAGGCTGTGTTTTGGGTATATTATTGCTAAAAGGGAATGATTTTTATTAACAGCCATAAAATAAAGCAGGATTTTGGGGGCTCTGTAGTAAATAATATCAGAATAATACGTCTGTCACACGGCATGGGAAAAATGGAGCTTATAAAACAGATACAAGTCCTCGGAGTCCCTCTTATAAGAGAAGCATTGGTTAAAATAGAGAGAGGAACTCAGTACATACGGCTTATTCGGCTAATAGCCATAAAGGACATATCAAAAAACAACCTACGGTGAGCTGTTAAAATAAAAAATTTTGCTAATTTGCAATTAATTCTTTATTTTTTGTTTGATATGTGTTAAAATGGTATGGATTTAAACGAATATATGCTGGGAGGCAATTAAAATGAAGAAATTTAAAAATGCTTTAACAACTGTTGTTGCCGGCTTGCTTGTATTATCCATGGCAGGCTGCGGCGGCTCTGCTGCAAACAGCGGTGCGGAGACTGAAACCGGTACTGTTGCCGAAGCAGGCTCATCGGAGGATACATCTGCCCCACTTAATACAGGTACCGAGGGCAAGCTTGTATGGGCTACAAATGCTGAGTTTCCGCCTTACGAGTACCACGCTGCTGACGGCAGTGTTGCGGGTATTGATGCTGAAATTGCAAATTATATCGGTGAGCAGTTAGGGCTTGAAGTGCAGTGTGAGGATATGCAGTTTGACTCAATCATCCCTGCAGTTACCTCAGGCAAAGCTGACCTTGGTATTGCAGGTATGACAGTTACAGAGGACAGACTTGTAAATGTTAACTTCACAACACCTTATATCAGCGCAGGTCAGGTTATTATCGTAACAGAGGATTCACCTATTGCAGGTGTTGCTGACCTTGCCGGCAAGACAATAGGTGTACAGCTTGGTACAACAGGCGACTCCTATGTATCGGACCCTGCAAATGTTGAGGGTGCAACGGTTGAGCGTTACAACAAGGGCTTTGAGGCTGTTCAGGCTCTTACACAGGGCAAGATTGACGCAGTTGTAATTGACAACGAGCCTGCCAAGTCCTTTGTTGAGTCAGGCGAGGGCATCAAAATACTTGACGAACCTGTAACCGAGGAGGAATACGCTATCGCAGTAAGCAAGGATAACGAGGCGCTTCTTGAGGCTGTCAACGGCGTTCTTTCAGATATGGCGGAAAACGGCAAGCTTGAGGAAATCATCAGCAAGTACATCGGCGACAATGCCGTTGAGATTGAGGAGGCTGACACTGACGCAACCAATGCAGAGTCTGAGGCTGAGCCTGTTGAAGCAGATGCAGAAACAACAACTGCAGCTTAATTAATCTCATACTTTAATTTAACCTGCTAAGGTGCGGTAACATCACCGCACCTTATTTTTTAGATAAGGAGGTAAGACCTTGAGCGATTGGATTGAAAACTTTCAGGCAAAGTTTTATCTTAATTTTATTAAAGACGACCGTTACACCTTTATGCTTAACGGTTTTGTGGCAACAATTAAAATAACCTTTTTTGCAATTTTACTGGGTCTGGCGCTGGGAGTTATAACAGCCGTTATCCGCTCCACATACGATACCACACATACAAAAAAATACGGCAGTCTGGGTCAAAGGCTTACCCAGTACCTTTTGTCGCTGCTTAACTTTATTGCAAAGTTGTACCTTACCGTAATAAGAGGTACGCCTACGCTTTTGCAGCTGCTTATCATCTATTTTGTAATATTCGGCTCTGTCAACATCAACAAAACCGTTGTTGCAGTACTTGCCTTTGGTATCAACTCTGGAGCTTATGTTGCTGAGATTGTACGAAGCGGTATTATGAGTGTGGACAGGGGCCAGTTTGAGGCAGGCAGAAGCCTGGGCTTTGGTTATATCCCTACCATGTGCTATATAATTCTGCCTCAGGCCGTTAAAAATATTCTGCCCGCAATCGGCAACGAGTTTATCGTGCTTTTAAAGGAAACCTCCGTTTCAGGCTATATTGCCATACAGGACTTAACAAAGGGCGCGGATATTATACGTTCGCAAACCTATGACGCTTTTATGCCTCTTATAGGTGCGGCGCTGATTTATCTTATATGCGTTATTATATTAAGCCACGGTGTTACTCTGCTTGAAAGGAGGCTGCGTGTAAATGAGCGATAATATACTTATCAGAGTTGAGGGTGTTACAAAGCAGTTTGGCAAAGCCACTAAGGCGCTTGACAACATAACGCAGCATATTTCCTCAGGCGAGGTTGTGGTTGTGGTGGGCCCCTCAGGCTCAGGCAAATCCACTTTTTTAAGATGCCTTAACCTGCTTGAGGAGCCTACGGAAGGTCACATATATTTTGAGGGACAGGACATTACAAACCCTGCAACAAACATAAACAGGCTGCGTCAGAAAATGGGTATGGTATTTCAGCAGTTTAACCTTTTCCCTCATATGACTATTATGAAAAACCTTACTCTTGCCCCAACCAGGCTCCTTGGCAAAAGTAAGGAGGAGGCGGAGAACAAAGCAATGGAGCTGCTTGAAAGAGTTGGCCTTGCAGACAGGGCAGACTCCTACCCCACGCAGCTCTCCGGCGGACAAAAGCAGCGTATCGCAATAGTACGTGCTCTGTGTATGGAGCCTGATGTAATGCTGTTTGACGAGCCAACCTCCGCACTTGATCCCGAGATGGTAGGTGAGGTACTGGAGGTTATGCGTTCCCTTGCCGCAGAGAATATGACCATGGTTGTAGTAACTCATGAAATGGGCTTTGCAAAAGAGGTTGCAAGCCGTGTAATCTTTATGGAAAAAGGACGTATACTTGAGGAAAATACCCCAAATGAATTTTTTGCCAACCCCAAAAGTGACAGACTTAAGGAGTTTTTGGGTAAGGTACTGTAAAAAAACAGAGCAATCATTTTATATTTGATTGCTCTGTTTTTTATTTATGAAGATACATCGAGAAACACCTGACTATTCGTATCGCAGCGCCTCAATAGGATCCATTTTTGCCGCCTTGCCTGCCGGATATACGCCAAAAATAATACCTATTGCAGTTGTGATTAGTGCTGTTGCAATAACCGCAGGTACAGACAGCCTTGCGCCAAAATCCATATCCGCTATGCCGCTTATAACCATACCGGCGGCAACACCCTCTGAAAACCCCAGTATTACGCCTATTATACCGCCCATAAGAGAAAGTATCACCGCCTCAATCAGAAACTGTACACGTATATTTCCGTCAGTGGCGCCAAGGGATTTTCTTATACCTATCTCCCTTGTACGCTCCGTAACCGTAACCAGCATAATATTCATTACGCCTATACCGCCAACCAGCAGGGATATTGCCGCAACAAAGCCTATAAACAGTGTAAAACCGTTAATTACCTTATTGATAATGCCTACCTGACTTAAAAAGGTTTCAACTCCGTACATATCCTTATTTGAATGCGCAAGGCTTAAAAGCCTGTCAACCTCCTTTACGGTTTCATCAAGCTTACCCGTATCCTTAACGCCTGCGTCAATCTGGTCAACATAATCGGTGGGATAAAATTCAGTTACTGTTTCATAAGCCATAAATATTTCACTCTTGCCATAGGTGCTTACAATAGAGTTATCCTCTGCACTTTTAAGCACACCCACAACCTGAAGCTCTCTTTCCACTCCGCTGAAATCCGCCGTAAAGGTTTCTCCCACTATATCTGTATAACCAAATATACTCCTTGCAAGCCACTCGTCAATAACTACGCCGTTTGTACGTGCCTTATTGTCCGTATCATTAATAAAGCGTCCTTTTGCAAGCTCTATCTTGCCCAGTTTTACGTAATCGCCCGTAGTACCCGTAATATTACAGTACACCTCTGTCTTGTTTTTAAGCTCTGTAGTTGCGCTCGAGCTACATATAGGCGCCACCCAATCCATATTGTCAAGACTCTTAAGCAGCTCAACATCATCCATGGTTAAAAAGTCGCTTGTTTTAACATCAGCATTCCAGCTCTTCAGATATATAGCCATAACATTTGATCCGATTTTATCAAACTCCTTGTTAAGCCCCGCCTTGATGCCGCCGCCTACTGAGGTAATCATAATTACCGAGGATATACCTATTATAATGCCAAGCATTGTAAGAAAGGTGCGCATTTTATTGTTAAAAACACTGTTAACGGCGGAAATAATGCTTTCGGTCAGCCTCATAAGCTCACCTCCCCGCAATGTGCATACAGCCTTTCCTCAACAGGGCTGTCACTTATGATTTCACCGTCACGGAAGGTAACCACACGTTTGGTATACTGAGCTATATCACTCTCATGAGTTACCATAACCACCGTTGCTCCCTCGTTGTTAAGCTGCTGAAATATCCCCATAATTTCCACGCTTGCTCTACTGTCCAAATTACCTGTAGGTTCATCGGCAAGAATAATTGACGGCTCATTTACAAGGCTGCGCGCTATGGCAACCCTCTGCCTCTGTCCACCGCTCATTTCATTGGGTCTGTGGGTATAACGCTGTGCAAGCCCCACCCTTTCCAGAGCCGCCATGGCTCTTTTACGCCTTTCCGACGCCTTAACGCCGGCATAAACCATAGGCAGCTCCACATTCTGCAAAGCGCTCAGCTTAGGCAGCAGATTAAAGCTCTGAAATACAAAACCGATTTTTTTGTTCCTTACATAAGCAAGCTTTTTGCCCGACAGACGGGAAACATCCTCACCGTCAAGGAAATAAGCTCCCTCCGTAAGACGGTCAAGACAGCCCAAAATATTCATCATTGTGGATTTACCTGAGCCGGAGGCACCCATAATTGCCGCAAACTCTCCCTTATCCACATTAACGCTTACATTTTTAAGCGCCTTAACCTCCAGCTTACCGTTTTTATAAACCTTTACTATATTTTCGGCCCTAATCATTCCGACACCGCCTCTCCCAAGGTTGTATCCTCCTGTGCTTCGGTGACTGCCATACCCTCGCTTAAGAGATTACCGTCAGGAGTGCTGACAATTTTTTCGCCCTGCTTTAAACCCTCAACGGAAATATACATATCCGAATAATCCTTAAGCGTAACAAAGCGTTTTTCGAGCTTGCCCTCGGCATTTACAATATAAACATAATCCTTTCCGTCCTCATCGGTAAGATAATCCATTACGGGGATAATTACGGCATTTTTATCCACCGCCTTTATAACATCGGCTTTTAAGGTGTATCCCGGTCTTAAAACTGATTTATCCTCAACCTCAAGCTCAGCCTCAACAACGTTTTTGTTTGCATTGTCTATCTGCTTTTCCTCAGCCTCAAACTTAACGCTTTTAATTTTAGCCCTTATCTCCCCCTCAAAGCCGTCACCCGTAAGGATAACGTCAAGCCCTTCCTTAATGCCGGGCATATCGGACTCGGGTATATCTATGTAAACGCTTGTATCGTTTTCATTTACCATTTCAAGCACACTGGTATCCTCCAGCACGGTAGCGCCGTCATTTTGGTTTACCTTGGAGACCCTGCCGTCAAAGGGTGCGGTTTCCTGTGTTTTGTACTTTGAAAGCTCCTCCTCAAGCTGCGTTACCTTAAGACGTGCCTGGCTTAGCTGTACCTCCATTGCCGCAATCTGGTTTTGTACCTGCAGGGAGTCTGCTTTTGTAATCAGCTCATTATATTTTGCTTTTGCCGCCTCAAGCCCCGCATTGGCACCGTCATATGCAAGAGTATCCTTTTCAAACTGGGTTTTGCTGTTTTCAAGCTGAGTTTTTGCATCATTCAGTTTATCCGCAAAACCGTTCAGCTCGCTTTGTGCTATAACACCGCCCTCAAAAAGCTGTTTATTTTTGTTATAGTCCTCCTGGGCTCTGTCCAGGTCAGTCTGCGCCTTCTGCAAATTAGTTTTATCAATTTCAAGGCTGTAGCCCGTTTCCTTTATGTTACTTTCATATCGGGCAATCTCTGCCTGTACATTTTTTATCTCACTTTCATCCGCAGGCAGCGAAAGCCCCTTAAGCTGCTCCTCAAGCTGCTTTACGCTGAGCCTTGCATCATCAAGCTGATTATTTACATTGTCGGTATTGTCCTCGTCATAGGTAAAAAGCACCTGTCCCTTTTTTACATAGTCCCCCTCGCTTACAAGCACATGCTTGATTTTGCCGTTGTTGGAGGCATAAATCCTTACAGGCTCCTTAAGGGCAACATTACCCTTAACCTTAACTTTGGTTACCATTTCCCCTGTGCTTACATTGGTAACTGCCACAGGCAAAGCAGCTCCGCCGTTATCCGTCCTGCCACTCATCAGGCCGAAAATCAGCACCGCCGCTGCCACTGCCGCAATCACTCCTCCTGCTGCAACTCTTTTTTTCATAACAAATCTCTCCTTTTTATGAAAATAGTTTAAAATATAAATATTTTTACAAAGTCAATGATATTCGTACTCCGCTATTGCTACGTACTCATAACTTGACCGACGCTTTCAGCGTCATC
>CALIRN010000327.1 GCA_938042265.1 uncultured Eubacteriaceae bacterium | reverse complement strand
CTGAAAAAGACAGCAACGCTTATTAACTTAAACACATCACAGCAGGTTATGAATTTGGATAATTATCTGGAAAAGATAAAAACCATAACATCGCTGTTTTTTTCTGATGAGGTATATTATCAGTATGACGCAACCTCTGACGAGTATGACGAATTTGAAAAAATCCAGAAAGAAACAGAAATAGAAAACAGAATACAGGATTTGGGCGTGCTTGAAAACTATGCGGATTTTGCGGTGGTTTATGCAAATGACCGTACGGTAGGCTGGGTGTCAGATGCTACATATAAAATTTTTGCCGACGGTAAGATATACAGCGGTATTGAGAGCAGAATTGACGGAGATGAAGGTGCAACGGGCTGGTTCTCTGATGCTGCGGACAATCATAGAAATTTGTTTTATGCAAAAAGGCTTAATGAAAATTCAATTTTATTTGTTTCGTTCTACAGCCGTGAAATTGAGTCCGTATTTGAGGTGCCAAAGGATATGCATGATGATATGATTGTGCGTCTGGTGGATGAAAATTCAACGGTACTGTATTCAAACAATAAGGATGAGATAGGTAAAGAACTTAATGAGAATATATATAATCTTATTAATGCCAATGGGGGTAATATGGTTTTAAGTAAGGATTATCTGGTTACATCAAACAAATGTGACAGCAATAACTGGTTGGTTGTTTGTTCTATACCAAATAAAATTATTATGAAGGAAATTACGGAGGTAAAAATATTTATATACCTTATTTCCTTTGGAATGCTGTTACTGATGATTTCCTTTGGTTTGATTTTGCTTAATAAGGTTTCAAACCCAATGAATCAGATTGTTTTAGGTCTGGCAGATAAAGCGGAGCATGATCTGCTTACGGGTCTGCTTAATAAAATGTCCTTTGAAACTGCTGTAAGCGCTGTTATGGAAGCAAGCACCAATAAGGATGTCAATGCTTTTGTTATGCTTGATATGGATAACTTTAAAACGGTTAATGATACGCTTGGACATGATATGGGCGACAATATACTTGTGCGTATATCGGGTCTTATTAAAGCGAGGTTTGGTACAAAGGCTGTTATGGGCAGACTGGGCGGTGATGAGTTTGCTATATTTTTTCATTTTACCGAGGCTGATGAAGGGGATGTTAAGCGTAAAATTCAGTCTGAAATTGAAATACTGCGCAATGATTTTGCAATGGAATTTGCCGATGAAACGGAAAGCTGTAATCTGTCCTTAAGTGCAGGCATTGCATTGGCAGAATATGGCGAAATGGACTTTAATAAAATGTACAAGGCGGCTGATGTTGCCTTGTATAAATCAAAAAAGAACGGTAAAAACCGCTTTACGTTTTATTGAAAGCGTTACAAAAAGAGGTAATAATATGAAAAAAATTAAAGGGCTTTTTTCTGCTGCATTATGTATCGTTTTAGCCTTTAATATGTTTGGCTGTTCGGACGGGGATAATGTGGTTGAGGAGCAGCTTAATACAAAACATATAAGCCTGTCATGGTGGGGCGGCGACAGCAGACATACGTATATGATGGAGGGGGTTAGCGTATTTGAACAGCTTAATGAGGATATAAGGGTTGAATGTAAATACGGCATCTGGAATGGCTACAGCAAGCGACAGAATATATTTATGAAGTCAAATGATGAACCTGATGTTATGCTGATTAATTATTCGTGGATATCAGATTACTCCCCGGAGGGTGATGGATTTTACGATATTTATGACCTTACGGACTATGTGGACTTATCGACCTTTACTGATGAGGAGCTTGCATATGGCGAGGTAAACGGACACCTTAATGCCATACCAATTGCATTTAATGTTGAAACACTATATTATAATAAGGACTTGTATGATAAATACAATATACCTTTGCCTACGACGTGGGAGGACTTCTTTGCTGCGGCAAAGATAATGGGTAAGGACGGCATTTATCCTATAGGTATGGGTGATAAGGCGGCATTCTTTTTTGTGCTGTCATATTTTGAGCAGACTACGGGTAAATCAGCCTGTGATGAAGACGGCAGACTTTTGCTGACAAAAGAGGATATCGGGTATATGCTTAAGTTTTATAAACGCCTAATTGATGAAAGGGTTATGCCACCCGTACAGCAATATGACAGGAATTTGTTTTCGCAGGGTAAGGCAGGGGCAACTGTTGGCTGGGTAAGCGATGTGGACAGCTATTGCAGTATATTGATTGAAAGGGGCGCAAATGTGGTTGTGGGGGCTTATCCGAGAGCAGAATATGTAAAAAGGCTTGGCTGGTATGTTAAGCCTGCCACTATGTATGCTATAAGCAAACACACTGAGGAACCTGAGGCTGCTGCAAGGCTTTTGGAATTTTTGATTAACAGTAGGGAAATGGCACTTCTGCAAAAAGATGAAAAGGGTATACCGATAAGTGACAGTGCCCTTGAGGTTTTGGAGCATGAGGATATGCTTAATGATCTTGCAGCAGATGCAAATCAGCAGATTGCTGATAACCAGGAGTATTTATCAAAAATGAATACGGTATTTGAGGCAGAGGATGTATACTTAAGCTTTATAAATGAAAGTACTTATTATCTTTATGGAAAAATGACGCTTGATGAAGTTGAGGAGCGCTTATATAATGAGTTTTATAAACAATGAAGGTGAATAGATATTTTACAAAATAATCCTTGACATTGAGGCTGAGGAGTGATATAATCTTTTTGTTGTAAAGAAGAAGCTCACTTCTCACCTTACGGTCAAGGCTTTAAGGTTAAACCATTTTCATATTCACATTACCTGTGGTTATGTATAAGTTAATGGAGGCAGAGCTTTGGGCTCTGTTTTTTTTATTACAGCATAACAAAAAGTCATTTATTATATTGGAGGTGTCAATTATTACAGATTTAATGATTAACGAACAGATCAGGGATAAAGAAGTACGTCTTATCAGCGATACAGGCGAGCAGGTCGGTATTGTTTCCGGTAAGGAAGCAAGAAAAATGGCTGAGGAAAAACAGCTTGACCTTGTAAAAATTTCCCCTCAGGCTAAACCACCTGTGTGCAAAATTATGGATTACAGTAAATATAAGTTTGACCAGGCGAAGAAGGAGAAGGAAGCTCGTAAAAAGCAGAAAACTGTTTCGGTTAAAGAGTTACGTCTGTCACCTAATATTGATACACATGATGTGCAGGTAAAGGTTAAAAATGCTATAAAATTCCTTAAAGAGGGCAACAAGGTAAAAATCAGCATTCGTTTCAGAGGTCGTGAAATGGCAAGAACTGACGTTGCTGTAGATATTATGAAGGACTTTGCACAGCAGGTTGCCGAATTCGGTGTGGTTGATAAAGAACCTAAGATGGAAGCAAGAACTATGGCAATGTTCCTTGCACCTAAAAATTAATGTAACCGGCAAGCATTTTCAATGCCATAGGTTATACGCAGTCGGAAGGAAATTGATGACGAAAGCCGCTTTTGCCTTTGACACGATACTTTAAATCGGGTGCATTGCTCAACTATTTATTTAATAATTTCCAAGGAGGACATTTGATATGCCTAAATTAAAGACAAGAAAGGCTGTTGCCAAAAGAGTTTCAGCTACAGGTACAGGTAAGATTAAGAGAACTAAGGCTAACAAGCAGCATATTCTCACTAAGAAGAACAGTAAAAGACTTCGCGGCTTAAGAAAGTCAACTGTTGTTGATTCAACCAATATCAAGGCAATGAGAAAAGAGTTACCATATATCTAATTTTTAGGAGGATTTGTTGAAATGGCTAGAGTTAAAGGTGCATTAAACGCACGTAAAAAGCATAAGAAAGTTTTAAAGATGGCTAAGGGCTTTGTAGGCGCAAGAAGTAAGCAGTACAGAGTTGCAAAGCAGTCTGTTATGAGAGCTATGGCTCACAGCTTTGCAGGCAGAAAACAGACTAAGAGAGCTTACAGAAGACTTTGGATTGTACGTATCAATGCTGCTGCAAGAATGAATGGTCTTTCGTACAGCAAGTTTATGAACGGTCTTAAGAATGCTAATGTAAACATCAACAGAAAGATGCTTGCCGAGCTTGCCGTAAATGATGCTGCTGCTTTTACTAAGCTTGCGGAAACAGCTAAGGCTGCTCTTTAATATTTATTTGCTATTTAGGGTGTCGCATTGCGGCACCTTTTTTATATACAAAAGCTGTCTGTCTGCTTTGGTTTAAGCTTTGGTGTATTTTTATTAAACAATAACTCTTTTTATTTGTCGCCGACTGTGGTATAATAAACACATACGTGTTTAGGAGCCTCAGCCTGTCGGCTGACTCTCCGCAAAAGCAGAGCTTTCGCATTATACTACTCACAGGTGACAAAGCCGACCTGTTTCGTACCATAATCTGCAAAAACAAAGCCTCCGGCCTTGTTTTTGTTGCGATTATGGTATAATAAACACATACGTGTTTAGGAGCCTCAGCCTGTCGGCTGACTCTCCGCAAAAGCAGAGCTTTCGCATTATACTACTCACAGGTGACAAAGCCGACCTGTTTCGTACCATAATCTGCAAAAACAAAGCCTCCGGCCTTGTTTTTGTTGCGATTATGGTATAATAAACACATACGTGTTTAGGAGATTTAGGCATACGGCTAATCCTCCGTAAAATTTTGCATTATGCTGCTCATAGGGCGTCAAAGCCGACCTATTTCGCACCATATCCGGTGAAAACAAGGCTTGCAGCTTTGTTTTACCTGCGGATATTGTACAATATTAAATAATGAATTTTTTAGGCAGGTGATACCATGGAAAACCAATTTACTCATTTACATGTGCATACGGAGTACAGCTTGCTTGACGGCTCATCAAAAATAAATGAGCTTTGTAAGAGAGCAAAGGAGCTGGGGATGGAAGCAATAGCAATTACCGACCATGGTGTCATGTACGGTGTTATTGACTTTTATAAGGCTGCCCTTAGGGAGGGTATTAAACCCATAATTGGCTGTGAGGTGTATGTTGCCTCAGGCTCACGTTTTAATAAGGAAGCGTCAGAGGATAATTTTTACTATCATCTTGTGCTGCTTGCGGAAAATAATAAGGGCTATCAAAATCTTATAAAAATGGTGTCCTACGGTTTTACGGAAGGCTTTTACTATAAACCCAGGGTTGATAAGGAACTGCTTGAAAAGTATCACGAGGGAGTTATTGCATTGTCTGCCTGCCTTGCGGGCCCCGTTGCACGCACTGTTTTAAGGCAGGGCTATGATAAAGCTAAGGAAGTCGCACTGGAGTATGAGGCAATATTCGGTAAAGGTAATTTTTATCTTGAATTGCAGGACCATGGCATGGAGGAGCAGCAGACGGTTAATCAGGCGCTTCTGCGTATGAGTGATGAAACAGGTATTCCGCTTGTGTGTACCAACGATTTGCATTATATTAATGCGGAGGATGCGGAAGCTCATGATATTCTGCTTTGTATACAGACAGGAAAAACCGTTAATGATGAAAACCGTATGAGATATCTTGGCGGTCAGTTTTATCTTAAATCTCCAAAGGAAATGTATGACCTTTTTCCCTATGCAAGACAGGCGTGTGAAAATACCAATTTAATAGCAAGCCGATGTAATGTCAGCTTTGAATTTAATAAATATAAGCTGCCCGTTTTTGATGTGCCCGATGGTATGACTTCTTCACAGTATCTGCACAGACTTTGTGATGAGGGGCTTAGGGAGCGTTATCCGGATAATCCGGAGAAACATAGGGAAAGGCTGGAGTATGAGCTTAGCGTAATTGAGCAGATGGGCTTTGTGGACTATTTCCTTATAGTAGCGGACTTTATAGGCTATGCAAAGCGTAACGATATTATGGTAGGTCCGGGCAGAGGCTCGGCAGCAGGCAGTATTGTTGCTTATTGCCTGAAAATTACGGATATTGACCCAATACATTATGACCTTATTTTTGAACGTTTTCTTAACCCTGAGCGTGTAAGTATGCCTGATATTGACGTAGACTTCTGTTATGAAAGGCGACAGGAGGTTATTGATTATGTTGTAGATAAGTACGGAGTTGATCAGGTTTCGCAGATTGTTACCTTTGGTACAATGAAGGCACGTAATGCAATTCGTGATGTGGGACGAGCCCTTGATTTACCTTACAGTGATTGTGACAGGGTGGCAAAAATGATTCCCATGGAGCTGAAAATGACAATAGATAAGGCTATGGGAATTAATTCGGACCTTGAGGCAATTTATGAAAATGAACCTGAGATACACAACCTGATTGATATGGCGCGCAAGCTGGAGGGCTTGCCAAGACATTCCTCAACTCATGCGGCAGGTGTGGTAATCTGTGACCGACCGGTAGTGGATTATGTGCCACTCAGCACCAATGACGGTACTGTTACAACTCAGTTTACTATGACCACCATTGAGGAACTGGGACTCTTAAAAATGGATTTTTTGGGATTGAGAACCCTTACCGTTATACAGAATGCCTTTAAGGAGGTTGAGCGTAACTACGGTATAAAATATGATCCCAATAAGATTGATTATGATGATAAAAAGGTGTTTGAGCTTATATCAAAGGGTAATACCGTAGGCGTGTTCCAGCTTGAAAGCCCTGGTATGACCTCCTTTATGAAGGAACTTCAGCCTCATAATATAGAGGATATTATTGCAGGTATTTCCCTGTATCGTCCTGGTCCTATGGATTTTATACCAAAGTATATACAGGGTAAGCGGAGCCGTGACAGCGTAAAATATACACATCCTCGTCTTGAGCCTATTTTAAAGCCCACGTACGGTTGTATTGTTTATCAGGAGCAGGTTATGCAGATAGTGCGTGAGCTTGCAGGCTATTCTCTTGGCAGAAGCGATATGGTACGTCGTGCCATGAGTAAAAAAAAGACAGATGTAATGGCGAGAGAACGGGAGAAGTTTATTAACGGTGATGAAGCGGAGGGGGTACCCGGCTGTATTAAAAACGGTATACCTGCCAATGTAGCAAATCATATTTTTGATGAAATGACGGACTTTGCAAAGTACGCCTTTAATAAGTCCCATGCGGCCGCCTATGCGGTTGTGGCTTATCAGACAGCATGGCTAAAAGCTTATTATCCTGTTGAGTTTATGGCGGCGCTTCTTACCAGTGTTGCCGATAACAGCACAAAGGTAAGAGAATATATTGCAGAGTGCCGCAGGCTTGGCATTAAACTGCTTCCGCCAGATATCAATAACGGCTACCCGCAGTTTACAAAGCACGAGGGCAATATACGTTTTGGTCTTGCGGCAATAAAAAGTGTGGGACGTGCGGCCGTTGAAGCAATGGTGCGTGACAGAGATAAAAATGGTCCGTATATAAGTCTTACCCAGTTTTTGGAGAGAATGGGTGCCGTAATGAATACCAAATGTGTTGAAAGCCTTATACGAAGCGGCGCTTTTGACAGCCTTGGAGGTAAGCGCGCCCAGTATATGCAGGTTTGCAAGCTTATACATAACGGCCTTGGCCAGAGCAGGCGTAACAATGTGGCAGGTCAGATGAATTTATTTGCTCTGACGGCGGAAAAACCCGAGGATATTTACAGGGATAATCTTCCGGATGTAAAGGAGTTTTCAAAGGTGGATCTGCTGTCAATGGAAAAGGAGCTGCTTGGTATATATGTCAGCGGTCATCCTTTGGCTGCTTATGAGTCTGTGCTTAAAAATTTTGTATCCTGTACAACTCTGGATTTTCCGCAGAATGATGAGGAAATAGGTATGCAGGGCAAAATCATGGATAAGGAAAAGGTAACAATAGGCGGTATTATTGAAAACCTGTCCGTTAAGTTTACCAAAAAAAATCAGAAGATGGCCTATATTACCTTAGAGGATATAAACGGAAGCATAGATATTATAGTGTTTCCTCAGCTTTATGAAGCCTCCTCACGTATTTTGGGTGAAAACAGGGTTATACTTGTTTCCGGCAGAACAGATATTTCAGAGGGTAAGGAGCCTAAAATTGTGGCTGACGGCATCAAAGCCTATGATGAGCTGGCGGAGGCGGATAAAACTGTATGGATAAAGCTGCCTGCCGATAAAGCTGTTGATATGGAAATTATAAAAAATATGCTTATACGAAACAGGGGCACAAGCAAGGTTATTATTTATGATGAAAAAACAAAAAAGCGTATGAGTGTTTCGCCCCAGTATTACGCAAAGCCCTGTGATGAGCTGTTGGACGGGCTTAAGAGACTTTGCGGTGAGAGCTGCGTGATAGTGAAATAAAGCTGTGCCAAAGACGGCAGCGTCTTTTTGGCATACGGAAAAGAGGATTTTTGTGAGCAAAAAGACGTTTAAATATGCCCTTAGGGTGTGTACACCGGTTATTTTGGGATATTTGCCATCGGGCTTTGCCTTTGGGCTGATGATAACCTCGGTGGGCTGTAATCTTATTACGGCAATTGTGATGAGCCTTGCTATTTATACGGGAGCAGGACAATATCTTGCGGTGGATTTTATAAAAAACAATTCACCTTACATAGCAATAGCGGTATCTACTTTTTTGATAAACTCAAAGCACCTGTTTTACGGTTTGTCTTTGTTGGAGCGCTACAAGGGCTTTGGTATCAGGGGCTTGTATCTGATATTCGGACTTACGGATGAAACCTATGCGCTTATGACAGGTGTAAAATGTCCCGATACTGTAGACGAAAGGCGGTTTGCATTGTTTGTAACGGCAATTAATCAGACGGCTTGGGTGACAGCTACCTTTTTGGGTGCACTGTTGGGTACGGCGGTTAAGTTTGATACAACGGGGCTTGATTTTGCCATGACGGCTTTATTCCTTGTAATACTGACAGATCAGTTAAAGACCTACAAAACAAAGCTGCCGTTTATTATAGGGAGTGTCTCAGCTGTTGCTGCATGGCTTGTGCTGGGCAAGGGAAATCTTCTCCTTGGGGGTGCGGTTTTGTCCGTGGCTCTGCTGATACTTTTCAGAAAAAGGATAGAGGAGGCAGAGGCTGATGACTGATACAAAACTTATCGTATCCATAGCGCTTATGGCGGCAATAACCTTTTCAACCAGAGCTATGCCGTTTATTATTTTCGGAAAGGGTGATAGGCCTGCACCTATAATCCTTTTTGTGGGAAAGTATTTGCCACCTGCGTTAATTAGTGCTATAATAATATATTGTTATAAAGATGTGCATTTTCTGACAGGTACTCATGGCATACCTGAGCTGTTGGCGGCATTTGTAGTAGTGCTTTTGCAGTTGCGCTTTAAAAATACCATGCTGAGTATATTTGCGGGTACTCTATTCTACATGGCTTTGTTAAGACTTATTTAAAGAAATCATGATTAATTCAGTTTTCCTTAAAATTAAGGTAAATTTTCAATGGGCTGAAATTGTAGAAAAATGTCAGGAAAATAAAGTGCTATTTGTATAATTTAAACAACAAAACCTAAAAGGAGTGATTTTCAAGATGGACAATATTGACAAAACTGATGCGGAATTTCCCTACATTTGCGTAAAATCTCTTGAAAAAGGAGTTAATGTTATAGGACTTACAAGAGGTGAAGATACCAAGTTCCATCACACTGAAAAACTTGACGAGGGAGAAGTTTTAATTGTACAATTTACAGAGAATACTTCGGCTATCAAGATAAGAGGCAATGCCGATATTTATACTGCCTACGGTATTGTAAGGGCAGGAGAGGGACGTACTGAATAACCCTATATATATTGGAAAAAATATTAATATCATTTTATGTATTAAAGGAGATAAACAATATGCGTAAAACTAAAATTGTTGCAACACTTGGTCCTGCTACAAATGAGGTACCCATCATAAAGCAGCTTATTGAGGCAGGTCTTAATGCTGCCAGATTTAATTTCTCTCACGGTAGCCATGAGGAGCATGGTCAGAGAATGGATAACTTCATCAGAGCAAGAGAGGAAATGGGTGCCCATATTCCTATGGTGCTTGATACAAAGGGACCTGAAATTCGTACAGGTGATTTTGCAAGCGGCTCCGTTAATGTTGCCGCAGGACAGAAGTTTACCGTTACAACAGATGATATTACAGGTGATGAAACTAAGGTATCCGTTACTTATAAGGGGCTTGTGGCTGACCTTAATATAGGCTCTACAATCCTTATTGATGACGGTCTTATTGAGCTTAAGGTTGATGAAATTAACGGCAATGACATTATTTGTACAGTTATGAACGGCGGCGAAATCGGCTCTAAAAAGGGCGTAAATGTGCCTGATGTACACATTAATCTGCCTGCTCTTACTCAAAAGGATATTGATGATATTAAGTTTGGTATCAAAAAGGGCGTTGATTATATTGCGGCTTCCTTTATCCGTTCGGCTTCCGATGTACTTGAAATCAGAAAGGTACTGGAGGAAAACGGCGGCGGTGATGTAAAGATTATTTCCAAGATTGAAAACCGTGACGGTGTTGAAAATATTGATCAAATTCTTGAAGTTACTGATGCTATTATGGTAGCAAGAGGTGACCTTGGTGTTGAGATACCTTTTGAGGAGGTACCTATTATCCAGAAGATGCTTATCAAAAAGTGTCGTGAGAGATCCAAAACCGTTATAACGGCAACACAGATGCTTGAATCTATGACAAAGAATCCACGCCCTACCCGTGCAGAGGTCAGTGACGTAGCAAATGCTATCTATGACAGAACCGATGCGGTTATGCTTTCAGGCGAGAGCGCAAAAGGCAATTATCCCGTTGAGGCTATTCAGACTATGGATAAGATTGCAAGAGAGGTTGAGAGCAGTTTTGACTATATCAAGAAGTTTGATGAAAACAGGACAGTGCTTCTTTCCAATATTGCAAGTGCAGTAAGCCATAGTGCATGTACAACGGCACATGACCTGGGTGCAAAGCTTATCGCTGTAGTAAGTATGTCAGGCCGTGCCGTAAGAATGGTTGCAAAGTACAGACCTGCTTGTCCTATACTTGCATGTACCCCAAATGCAAGGACGCTGCGTCAGTTAAGCCTTGTATGGGGCGCAATTCCAATGCCTGTTACTTACAGAGAGGATAACTTCCATCAGCTTTTTGAGGATGTTTGTGAGCAGTCACATCGTGCAGATCTTACACAGGTTGGTGATATTGTGGTATTCACAGGCGGTACGCCTCTTGGCTCCATGGGTGCTACAAACACCCTTAAGGTTGGTGTTGTAGGTACTAAGGTTATTGAGGCAAATAGCAGAAATACTGCTGCACCTGATATAACGGCACGTACCCTTATTATTAACAGCAAGGATAACCTTGACCTTAAGTTTAAAAAAGGTATGGTTATGGTAACTGCTGATAACAGTGACAAGCTTATACCTTATGTTAAGCAGTCGGCAGCTCTTATTGCGGGCAATGCAAAGAATGATGATTTTAAGCAGCTTATTAATGCAGCCAAGTCTGCAGATATTCCTGTAATTATTGCTGACAAAAATGTTGAGGAGATTATTCCCGATAATCTTCTTGTAAAGGTTGACAGCGGTAAAGGTATTGTTTACAATTGCAATAATTAATTATAAGGAAATACTGCTTAATTCAAAAATAAAAATAATTTGAGCGTGACTTACAGCCACGCTCTTTTTTTGGTATTTGCTGATATTTATTAGGTTTTAAGCCAAATTAATCATTATTTCAGGGAACTATTTAGCTTATTCCGCATACATTTTATACAAATTAGCATAAATGCCGCCTTTTTCAAGCAACTCCTTATGGCTGCCTGTTTCGGCAATACCCTCGTCTGTCAGCACAATAATATAATCTGCATTTTTTATTGTGGTAAGCCTATGGGCAACGGTAAGGGTTGTTCTGCCCTTTGCAAGCCGTTCAAGAGATTTTTGTACAAGCATTTCGCTCTCGTTATCCAGCGCGGAGGTCGCCTCATCGAGTATAAGCACAGGCGGGTTTTTAAGAAATACTCTTGCAATGCTTATTCTTTGCTTCTGACCGCCGGAAAGCTTAAGTCCTCTTTCACCTACGTAGGAGTCATAACCGTTTGGTAAATTCATAATAAAGTCATGAGCTCCGGCTTCCTTTGCAGCTTTAATAATTTCATCTCTTGAGGCGCCGGGTTTGCCGTACTCAATATTTTCATAAACGGTACCTGAAAACAGGTACACATCCTGCTGTACCACACCGATGCTGTTTCTGAGGGATTTAAGAGTAATATCCCTTATGTCGGTACCGTCAAGGGTTATTCTGCCCGCAGTAACATCATAAAAACGTGGTATAAGGCTGCAAAGGGTAGTTTTGCCTCCTCCGGAAGGACCCACAAAGGCAACGTTTTCTCCTGCCTTAATATTAAGGGTGATATTTTCAAGCACATTGTCTTTGTTGTCGTGATATTTGAAGGTTACATTTTCAAACTGTACTGCGCCTTTGGCATTTGTAAGCTCCCTTGCATTTTCGCTGTCCTTTATGTCCTCCTCTACATTCATAATTTCCAAAAATCTTTCTATACCAGTCATGCCTCGCTGAAACTGCTCAGCAAACTCCACAATACGCTTTATGGTTTGTAAAAGTGTGCTTGCATAAAGTACAAAGGCGGTTAAATCACCTGCTGACATCCTGCCTTTTATCATAAGAAAGCCGCCTGCAAGTACAACGCTGATGTACATAAGGGAGTCAAAAAGCCTTACAACCGTGTGAAAGCCTGCCAGGTATCTGTACTGGAGCTGCTTTATTGAGTAAAAATCAGAGTTGCCATGTTCAAACTTGGCATTTTCAACCTCCTCGTTGGCAAAGCTCTTAACAACTCTTATACCGAGCAGACTATCCTCAACCCTTGCGTTGATTTCACCAATCTGGTTACGTGACATCTTTGATGCCTGCCTCATTCTGAATCTGAACTTAATGGTGAATACAATCATAAGGGGGATTTGTGCAAACATTAAAACGGATAGGGGCACATTTATCCTTACAAGTATTACAAAGGCAATTACTATTTTAAGCCCTGCAATAAAAAACTCCTCGGGACAATGGTGTGCAAACTCGGTAATATCAAATAAATCACTGGTGAGCCTTGCCATTATCTGACCTATTTTGGTTTCGTCATAAAATTTAAAGCTGAGCCTTTGCAGGTGTTCAAATAAATCGTGCCTCATATCCGTTTCTATAGCGGCACCCATTACATGACCTCTGTTGTTCATAAAATACTGAGCAGAGGTATCAATTAACCTTAGTATTACGTATATAATACCCACTGTCAGTATAAAATCAGCCGTAAGAATGCCTGCCTCTGCTCTGCCTGTAATGCTCCTTATAATAAGGGGTAATACCAGCTCGCCTACTGATGTAAAGCCGGCACAGGTTAGGTCGAATAAAAGCACCCCTAAATGATGCCTGTAATATGGTATAAATTTTTTTATAAGAATACCTGTGGGCATGGTGCGTATTGATGGTATGCTTACTCTGTCACTGTGTCTTGCCATTGGGGCTGCCTCCTTTTCAAATATTATTATTGTAACAGATTTTTTTGGTTTAGTATACTGTTTTTTAAGTTTTTTGTGGTACTTATACAGAAAATATGTTAAAATATATTTATAACAAATGCCAGGAGGGATTAAAATGACATTCAGAACAGGACTTGGCTATGATGTACATAAGCTTACGGAAAATCGAGATTTAATACTTGGCGGAGTAAATATACCATACGAAAAGGGACTGCTTGGACACTCTGATGCGGATGTGTTGGTACACGCAATAATGGATGCTCTTTTGGGTGCCTGCAAGCTTGGGGATATAGGGCAGCATTTTCCCGATACCGATCCAAGATACAAGGGGATATCAAGCATTATCCTTTTAAAGCACGTAGGCGGTCTGCTTAGGGAAAAAGGCTATACTATAGTCAATATTGATTCGATTATAGTGGCACAGCGCCCCAAAATGATGCCTCATATACCCGAAATGGAGAAAAATATAGCTGCAGCATTGGAAATTAACCTTGACCAAATCAATGTTAAGGCTACTACAGAGGAGGGACTTGGCTTTACGGGGAATGGAGAGGGGATTGCATCAAAGGCTGCCTGCCTGGTAGAGAAGAAATAAAGCAGGATTGGCTGTTTGTGAAAGCGTATAACGGTATATGCGGCAAAATGTCCGTACACTGTATAATATAAATTTGTTTGCATAAACACAAATTTCGCAAAACTGTACGTACATTTTCGGGAGATGAATTTTGTATAAATTAGCCAAAAAATAAAGGTGAAAAATGTGAAAAATGACGGCAGAATTTTTTGCGTTGATTTTATGCACAAATTAAAAATATTAAAATTTAGGTACGATGTAAATTATTAACCAAATTTAAAAAAAAGCCCTGAAAACCTTGAAAAAACAGGGCTAAAATGGTATTATAAAAGTAATTATCAATGTAGGGGGAGGCTCTTATATAGGTAATTATATACAGATAACGCAATCCATTAAACGGTTTGTATATTTTATGTATGGGGTTATGGCAGCGCTGACCTTGTATTTTACTTTATATATAAATGCTTTGAGCATGCTGTTGTCTGTATTGCCTCAATCCAAGGGGGTTAAATATAAAAATTTAAAAGGAGGAAAATAAAATGAATAACAAATTTAAAAGAGCTTTAAGCTCTGTGCTTGCATTCATTATGCTGTTGTCTTGTATGACGGTAATGAATGTCAGCAGTGTTTGGGCGGAAACAACCACATATAAATTTAATAGTGGTTTAAGCATGCCAAGTGGCAATGGAAAAACTGTTGAAGTTGCAAATAATATTTCTTGGCAAAGAGGTGAGAGCTCTGATAAGTTCGCTGAAGTTAATGTAACAGATGGTGAAGAAAGTTACACCACGGCTATTGTGGCTGGTGGCAATAAAAAGGGTATGTTAGTTATAGGTAATGTAACGGCAGATTCAACTATCAGTGTTTTGGTTGGTAGCCCAATTTCATCAACCAACACGTTCACAATCAGTGATAACAGTAATGGTAATGCACCAAATACTACATCAACATTGAATAATAATGTGACAAGTACAACTGTTAGTGGCGACATAATGACTGTAAGTCACAAGGCATTAGCAGATGGTACCTATTATGCAGGCTTTACTGTTAGCAGAGGTACTTTCTATGGCGTCAAAATAACTACTGAGGGTGGCGATACACCTGTTGATCCAACTACATATACTATTCAGTTGGGTGAATATGATACAACAACATATCCTGTTGTAACTCTTGATAAAACATCAACAACTACTAAGGGTGACACAGTAACAGCTTCATGGGAGGCTAACACAGGTTATCAGGCAGGCAGCAAGTCAATTGAGCTTAATGATGATATGCTTAGCCAAACAACCTATACTATCACTGTTGATGCTGCTTGGTTTACAGCAATTGGCGGCAGTGACATACCTACACCAAGTGATTCATATGTTTTGACACCTGCAGATACTAGCAATAATACTATTTTCAACTTTACTGATATAGCAAAAGCAGGTACAATGTCTGCTAATTATACTGGTACATTTGTTGATTCAGTTTTAAAAGACTCTGATGGCAATTCAACTAATGCAGTTGCAAGTCAAGATTATATACAGCTTGCAGGAAACAGTTTTAAGCCTACAGTTGCAGGAACAGTAAAGCTGTATATTGCTAGATATGGTTCGACGAGTGCATCTAATTTTAAAATTACGACAAGTAGTGATAACAAGGAAACAACATATTCGGCAGCGGGTAGAAATACTCAAGATATCGACCCAATATCTTTTGATGTTGTAGCTGGCGAAACATATACCTTCAGCAACACAAATATGGGTTTGTTCTATGCTGAGTTAACTCCTGAGCAAAGCATTACAACCACTGATGTTACAGTTACAGTAAATGTAAAGGATGCTGCAGGTGCAGCTATGGATGCTGACAGCGTATCCGTTGCTTTGGGAACAGCTACAGCTACAGTTGCTTCAACAACTACAGGCGTTTATACAGCAACATTTGCAGATATTGACAATACTGCTCTTGCAGCAGGACTTACGGCAACAGCTACAGTAACAAAGAGCGGTTATAAAACAGCTACAGGTACAGCAACAGTAACAACGGCTGCAGGCTCAATTGATGTAGTCCTTGAAGCTGAAACACCTGTTAATGATGATGTTACCGTAACGGTATACGACAGCACAACAGGTAATAAGGTAACCGGTAAAATTTATTACTGGGTAACTTTGGCAGCTGCCGGAACAACCAACGAGCTTAATATTAGTGATGGCAATGGCATTATTCCTGTTACAGAGATTGCTGCGGGCACATACACTCCAAGCGGCTCGATTGTAGCAAATACATCGGCTGCAACAGATATGACAGATGCAATTACTAACGGTGTACTTTATGTATCGGCAGAGGGATATGCAGGTGCTGAGGTTAAGCTTCCTGCCAGCGGCAATGTAAATGTACAGCTTGTACCGCTGCCAACAGTTAATATTTCAGAGGCGGGTGTTTATTCCGTAAATGCCGACAAGATTGTTGAAGCTCTCCTTGCTAGTGGAACTGCTGATTATGCTTACCAGAACCCATATATTAAGTCGGCAGAGGTAAACGGCTTTAAGATGACGGCTGCAGGTAACAATCAGGTAATCAAGGTAATGCCAAAGGTTAATACAAGAAATGAGACAAGAGATTCACTTGTTCAGCTTTCAAAAGGCTGTACTATTGAGTATACACCTAGTACATCAGGTCAGCTTACTATTAAAGCAGCTTCTCCTAACAGCAGTACGACAAGAGGCTATGCAGTAGATGGAACAACAACAACTCAAAATAGTGTTACATTAACATCCACATCCAGTGCATCCTCAACTTTTGCTCTGACAAAGGATATACCTTGCACTATTACAATTACAAATACAGTTGATGGTGATGACGGCGGTATTAATATTTACTCCATTGAGTTTGTACCCGATGAGGTTCAAAAATATTCTGTTACGCTTGATGTTACGGATGGTACTTTAGGTCAAACCACAGTCAATGTAGATGATGCTGATCTTTTAAGCGGAACAGCTTATGATGAGTATTCAACAGTGAGCATTACAGCCGTACCTTCAGATGATAATAAGGTTGCCGTAACAGTAAACGGCGTTACTGTATCTCTTACGGATAATGCTTATACATTTACACTTACAGGTGAAACAACAATAGCTGTTACCTATAGTAAAAATGAAATTGAGGTTACCGATAAACTTTCACCATTAACGGTTGGTGAAACAATTGATTTTACTACAGCATCACTTACCGCAAAAAATGAAAGCTATGTAACAGTTGACGGCGAAAATAAAGTTAAGTATTTTGCCGACGCCGTTTCAGGTGGTGGTAAGACCAGTGATATTAAGCTTCAGGCTAATAATGCAACAAATTATGTTGAGATAATCGCAGGTTCAGGCGGAAACCTTGCAGTAACCTTTAACGGTAACGATATAAGGGTGACAGGCTCTGATGGAAGTACACAAATTCTTTCAAGGTCTGATGTCAGTGCAAATAATGATGTTATGCGTACAATTGAAGTAACTAAAGGTGTTACTTACACAATTACAGCCCTTACGGACAGCGACAAGACAAGCGGTGTAGGTGTAAATGTAGGTAATGCTTATATAAGTGCTGTATCATTGCTTGCAGCAACTGTTGAAGCAGGTAAAAATATCACAACTATCTACGCTACTGAGGAGATAAATGATGCTGAAATACTTGCCGCTTACAATGCAAGTGGTGCTGACAGGTATGTAAGAATTATCGGTCAGCTTAACGGTATTACGGACAGTAATGCAACTAGTGTAGATGAAGTTGGTTTTGTAATTCTTAATTGTTCTTATGCGGATTGGGAAAATGCAGGATTTGCTGATACCAATCTTCAGGGTGAAATTAAGGTAAGCACCGTATATCCTGATGTATACAGCTCAACGGGATTTGATAGCAGCAAGGTAGCTGATAACGGTACATATACCGGTACTACTTTGAACTTAAGCGGACTTAACACTTACTTTGATACACTTGTATATGGCTCAGATGCTGACTTTACAGGTACTTATATTTACACGTTTACTGAAATAGATGGTACCCGTTATTACTATAACAGTAATGCGGAGCTTACTGAGAAGACATTTTAACAGGAGGTAGGAGATTATGAAAAAAGTATATGATAAACCGAATGCAGTAATCACTACTTTCGATTCGGTTGACACAACAAGTGTTAATGTTGCCCGTTCGGCTGCTGCACCAAACAGTGCAAATGTTAAGAAAGTGAAGACAAGCACAAATCAGCTTGGTTAATAAGTAAATTGAAAGGGGAAACCGTTTGCGGTTTCCCCTTTTTAACAGACTAAGTAAGCGCCCTACTTCTTAAGTGGGGCGCTTCAGCGTGTCGACTTTTTCGACACGCTGAGGCGAATTTATTCGCCGTCGGTTATGAGTACGCAGCGATAGCGGAGTACGAATATCCTTGACTCGGCTTAATTATGCTGTCCTTTTATTATCGGCAAAGAACATCAAAACCGAAACGCCGCATATGATTACATAGCCAACAAAGCTGTATACATCAGGCAGCTGACCGAACATGAAAAAACCCAGTATTGCGGCAAACACAATATTGGTATAATCAAATACGGAAATCTCCTTTGCAGGCGCATGTGAGTATGCCGACGTTATTGCAAACTGCCCGCCGGATGCCGCAAGACCTGCCATAAGCAGAATTAAAAGCTGCATAAGGGTCATTGGGTGGTAATTAAATAGCAGATACGGCAACGTTACAATACAGGAAAAGCCTGAAAAAAAGAACACAATTAAAGGCCCCTTGACTCCCTTTTTGCCAAGTGCTCGTACCGCCGTATAGGCAATACCTGCACCCATACCGCCCATAAGTCCCGCAAGGGCAGGTGCAAACTCCGATAAATTCATTGTGGGCTTTATTATAAACAGACTGCCTATAAATGCTACAATAACACCTATGGACTGTGTCAGCTTTGGTTTTTCCCTCAAAAATATAAATGAAAAAATAATTGCAAAAAACGGAGAAAGCTTGTTAAGCATTGAGGCATCCGCAATATTAAGGTGGTCTACAGCGTAAAAGTTACCAAGTATGCCTATCGTACCCATTAATGAGCGCAGTATAAGCAGGGGTAAATCAGCTTTTTTGTAATGTATGCCGTTGCCTGAAGTAATAAGCACTGCCCCTGCAAATATAAATGCTATAAAGTTTCGGAAAAAGCTTTTTTGTATTGTAGGTACATCTCCTGCCAGCCGTACAAGGGCGTTCATCAGTGCAAAGCAAAATGCCGAAAGTATTATAAAGGCTATGCCCTTTTGTTTGTCTGTCATAATTAACTCCTTTCATAAAAAATCATTTTTATTATAACAAATTCAGGGGTATTCTACAAGGTGGTAAAAATTATAAGGAAAAATTCAAAAGACTGCTTTATTTTTCAAAGGATCCGGTGTATAATTGGGTTATCAGGTTATTGGAGCAATTTACGGTTGCCATCAGTAAAAAATTACTTATGAAATAAGCATCTTCACCTTGAGCCGTGAAGGATGCTTATTTCTTTTTATTGTCTTATATGTAAGACAGTGCTGCAAAAATTACAAGCAATAATGTTAAAACTTTCATTATGCACATAAGGGCATCACCCTCCTTATGTACTAGAGGGCAGAGGCAGATATAGGAAAATAGCAGCCTATCCTTATATCAATTTATAAAGCCATTATAGCAAAATAAAATAACTGTTTTCAAGACAAATTATTAATATTTTAAATTTTCAAACCACCTTAAAAGTGATTGTAATTAAATAAAAGCTGTGATAAAATAAGCATAAGGCAATGCCTTAAATAATTATTTGTGGAGGTTATTATGAGCTATAAGAAGGAATTTATTAAGTTTATGTGTGAGGCAGGTTTGCTTAACTTTGGAGAGTTTACTCTTAAAAGCGGCAGAAAGGCGCCTTACTTTATCAATACAGGCAACTACAGGACAGGCGAGCATATTGCAAAGCTGGGAGGGTTTTATGCACAGTGCATTGAGGAGAATAAGATTGATGCAGATGTGTTTTTCGGACCTGCATATAAGGGTATACCTCTTGCGGTGGCTGCTGCAACGGCGCTTTATAACAGTACCGGTAAAAGTGTAAACTACTGTTTTAACAGAAAGGAAGCAAAGGATCACGGTGAGGGCGGTATACTTGTTGGACACAAGCTGCAGGACGGTGACAGGGTTGCTGTTATCGAGGATGTTATTACCGCAGGTACGGCTATTAGGGAGACCATGCCTATCCTTAAGAATGCTGCAAATGTTGATGTAAAGGCTGTTATTATCTCCGTTGACAGAATGGAAAAGGGCAAGGGTGAAAAGAGCGCCGTACAGGAGGTTAACGACGAATTTGGCATTAAGGTATATCCTATTGTAACCGTATGCGATATTATTGAGTGTATTGAGGACGGTACAATCGAGGGCAGACAGTATCTTGAAGCTATGAAGGAATATAGGAGAACATACGGAATATAAGCAGGTTACAAATATAAAATTATTATTACAATTTTGTTATAACGTTGATAAGCAAAATGTAATATGCTATAATCAAACAAAAAGGGAAAACAAAAGAGAGAGGATGATTATATGCGTCGTATTATAGGAATTATGATGACCATTATTATGGCGTTGGGATGCTTTGGCATTTCAGGCTCTACTGCGGTATATGCCGCAGAGATTATACCTGTTTACTTAAACGGTGAGCAGATTGTTTTTGACAGTAATGATGCACAGCCGCAGATTTTCAGCCAGCGTACATACGTACCTATCAGAAAAACCGCCGAAAGTCTGGGTCTGACCATAGACTGGAACTCAAAAACCGAAACACTTACATTTACCCGTGAGGGTGTTACTATTGCACATACAATGCGCTCGGATATTGTATATGTAAACGGTAATCCGGTAAGATTTGATACAAAGTCAATCAACAAAAACAACAGAACGCTTATGCCTGTCAGAATGTTGGCAGAGTCCATAGGTGCTGAGGTTGAATGGGACGATACAAAAAGGTGTGTAAACATTACTACCGATACACCTAAAATTAAATCCGTATCAGCCTCCAATACGGTTGTTGCCTCGGGTACTGAAATTGCTCTAAGCGCAACTGCAACAGGTGCTTCTGCAGTCAAGTTTGTGGATTCAGATACCAAGGAGGTTATCTCGGAGGTTAAACAGTATACGGAGGCTACCGATGGAACACGTACCTTTATATGCAAGCTTACTCCTACCAATACTGAAAGCGACAGTGTTATTAAAACCTATTATGTTTATCCGGGCAGCGGCAGCGGATATATTGAGTCCCTTGAAAGCAGCGGAAAGGTATCCGTAATGATTTCAAGTGCAGCTATAACCACCAAGGAAACCACTACCGAAACTACTACTAAAAAGAGCAGTGATGAGCTTGGTGTACAGAGCAACTATGAGTCGGACCATATGGTAAGCATTAAGCTAAGCAGTAAAAATGTTGAAATTGATGATTATGTTGAGCTTGTTATCAAAACCGATGACGAGGTAAACAGAGTTAAGGTAACAAATAACTTCAGTGATAAAAATGCCGTTGTATCCAGTTATGACGAGGATGACGATGAAAGAGAATTTACCGTTAAGACCAAAATGACCAAGAAGGGTACGGTTAAGCTGTATGTATTCCTATCCACAGAGGACGGCGGCTATGAAACTGACTCTCAGACGGTTATTGTCAAGGTAACCGATCCGGATGATGACAGTGATGAGGATTACGGTGATCTTGAAATAATTGATATTGAAGTACCGGATGAGGATGTTTATAAGGGTGAGGACGCTAAGGTAATAATCTATACAAGTACCGATATTACCGAGGTTTCCGTATATAATAGTGATGATGAAAGAATGGCATCAACTGCATTTACGAGCAAGAAGTATTCAAATAAATATAAGTGGACCTTAAGCTTTGAGATGGAGTCAGATGAAACCGAAAAGTTTACCGTTTACGCTTATGATGAGGATGGAAACGAAACAAAGGATACCTTTAAGATTTCAGGCGACAGCTATTCAAAAAGTGATTTGGTAGTGCTTAATGTTGAGCAGAAAACCAAGGACGTTGAGGAGGACGAGGATTGTAAGCTGGTTATCAGAACTACAAAATCGGCGGAAAAGGTTATTGTAAAGACCAAGGGCGGTAAAGAGCTTGGATCTTCCGAAAAGGGCTCAACAAGTGGCAGCGCTAAGGAATTTAAGGTTACAATCACTGCAGGAGATGCCGATGATGAGTATGTAGCATACGCTTATGATGATGACGATAACTCCGACAGCAGAAAGTTTACCCTTGATGTATATGAGGCTGAAAAGGCGGAGATTAATTCCGTTGATATTTCAGACACTACCGTAGATGAGGGTGACGATGTTCAGGTTACGGTTTATACCAACAAGGCGGTTGAAAAGGTATGGATTGAGGATGCCTCGGGTGATAAGGTTGACCGTGTTTCAAAGCCTGACAGAGAAAAGAATAATGAGTATATCTGGGAGCTTGAGTTCAATGCCGATGATGCGGGCAGCAGAGTATCCTATATGGTTGTTGCTCAGGGTGAGGATAAAGATGATACAGATGAATATGATTTTAAGATTAAGGTTGAAGATTAATTGTTAAAATTAGGCTGCTGTATGACAGGAAACTGTCATGCAGCAGTTTTTTTGTATTAAAAAAGAACGTGGGAATACACGTTCTTTTATTATTGCAGCAGATTATTTATAAATGCAGTGTGTGAAATAATACTTCATAATATCTCTTGTACTGCTTATTGCTTTTGAGCCGTGTCCTGCGTTTTCTAGTATAATTGCAACGGCGATTTTTGGGTTATCGGCAGGTGCAAAGGCAACAAACCATGCATGGTCATCACCGCCTGCATTCTCCGCAGTACCTGTTTTGCCTGCAACCTGTACCTTGCCCATGGGTATACCTAAGGCTCCCGGAGATGTAAGCTCAAATGAGGCACCTGATACGGCAAAATCTGACTCAGATATGGTAAAGGCTGCATCTGTAGCAGTGCCGTTGTTTACAACACTCTTCATAAGCTCGGTAATTTGTGCAGCCTCATTGGCAGACATAATTTCCGTCAGTTTTTCGGGTATGGTGCGGTTTTTCAGAGCTCCGTTTTGTGATTGTGAGTGGTCAACAATATATGGCTTCATCATTATACCGCCGTTTGCAACAGCAGAGGTGATCATAGCCATATGCAGAGGTGTAACAAGGGTTTTACCCTGTCCGATTGAGGTCTCCACAACTGCCGAAAGGCTTGAGTCCAAAGGCAGGGAAAAGGAGCTTTTTGAGTACTCTAGTGGAAATTCCAAAACCTGATTAAATTTAAAGGTGTATGCCGTACTGTTAAGCTTTTCAATGCCGAGCATTGTGCCTACGGTTGAAAAATAGGTGTTGCAGGACTTGGCAAATGCCTTTGTCATATCCTCGTGACCATGTGCTTTTGAATCATAGCAACGGATACGTGTAGAGCTGTTAAACCTTTTTTCTCCCTCACATACCATACTGTAATTAATATAATCAGGGTCCTCTGCCAAGGCGGCGGAGGCTGTAAGTATTTTAAATGTGGAGCCCGGCGGATAAAGCCCCTGTGCAGCTCTGTTTAAAAGCGGTGAGTTACTGTCGGGACTGTTTAGGTTTTCCCAATCCTCGTTTAACGTGTTTGCATCGTAATTGGGATAAGTTGCCATGGCAAGTACCCTGCCGGTGGACGGCTCCATTGCCACAATGGCACCTTTTGAGGTGCCAAGCTTTTCTGCTGCAAGGCGCTGCAGGTCGGCATCTATTGTAAGCACCACGTCATCTCCGCTGATCTCCGTACCTGCAAAGGCATCCTTTATACGCTGCATAAGCTCCGAGCTGACGGTTTCAAGCATAAAGTTGTATTTTGCCTCAACACCTGTCTTGCCCTTTGACGTATAGCCGGTTATGTTGGAGAAAATGTTTGACTCGTTGTAATATCTGTGGTAAACTCCGTTTTCATCTCTTTGGGAGTAGGCAAGTACCTGCCCGTTTATGTCCAGTATATCTCCACGTTTTATATATTCTGAAGCCCTGTTTAATCTGGGATTATAGGAGTTTGTAATATATTGGCTGCTGTCTGCAAGGGATACTCTGCACAGATAGCCTATAAGCAGAACAAACAGCAGGGTGTATATCCAGAACACCTTTTTAATTGTTTTTTTCATTGTACACGTCTCCTTCTTCTGCGGCGCGGAGGAGCAGACTCATCCACAAGCGCAGGGGTATATTCCTCAGGGGCTTTATCCTCTTTATATATATTGTTGCGCATATATATCCATTGTATTATGGATATAATTACAAAGCTTATGGTAATTGATGTACCGCCATAGCTTACAAAGGGCAGAGTTACACCTGTAAGAGGTACAAATTTAATATCGCCGCCTATTATCAGAAAGGTCTGGAAGGTCAGCAGTGAGGTTAAGCCTGCACTTAGCAGGGTAAGATAACGGCTTCTGCTGTAAAGGGCGGCACGTACACCTTCAAGAAATATCATTACAAATACCAATATAAGCCCTATACCGAAAAGCACACCAAACTCCTCGCAGACAGCCGAAAATATAAAGTCACGCTCCACAACGGGAATATAGGTTGCATAGCCTCTTGTAAAACCGCTGCCCCATAAGCCGTAGGAGCCTATTGCAAATAATGACTGGGCTATCTGATAGCCGCCGTGTTCAACATCTGCCCAAGGATCAAGCCATACATTTACCCTTGTCTGTACATGAGGGAATATAAGATAGCCTAAAAATGCGGCGGCTGAGCCTACGGCAAGCCCGAATACAAGCAGCAGACTGTTTGAGGTGGCAATATACAGTACCACAAGAAAGGTCATTGCAAATATAAGAGCAGAGCCTAAGTCCTTCTGCCCCACAAGGCAGAGTATAATTACCGCACTGACAATGGCAGGAGGCAAAAGCTGACGCATATCAGGCTTTTGAGCCAGGGCAGATGCCAGAAAAAATACAAACAGCAGCTTTACCACCTCTGAGGGCTGAAAGGCTATGGGACCTATTGAAATCCAGTTTGTAGAGCCGTAAAGACTTGTACCGAATGCCAATGTGGATACCAGCATAATTATTGCAAAAGCACCGTACAGTACCTTAAAGCTGTCAAGACGGGGCAGCGCATTTAATATGGGTGGCAGAATAAGCAGTGCAAGCAGTCCCAAAATACACCACATAAACTGTTTTGTTGCAAGCTCATTATCAAGCCTTGTAAGCATTACAATACCAATGTCTGCCAAAAAGAATATACCGTTATATAGTACGGTACTGCTGTTTTTGTAAATTTTACTGAGCAGCAGGTTCGATATCAGTATATAAAGCAGTGTGCAGCAGCCGAAAACCAGAGTAACAGCAGTTGTCTCCTTATCGTTAAGCACCAGTATAGCAAAGGCTGTTATATGAAACATAACAATCATAACACGCTGTATGGTTGCAAAAAACAGCTCATTAAGCCCTGCGCCCTCTTTTGACAGATTTATGCAGAAGCCGCTTAACAGAAATAAAAACATATAAATTATAAACAGATATTTTGAAAGCAGTATAAAAATTTCCAGCATATTATCACCTCTACAATACTCCCCTGTAAAAATGACCGCCTGTGACATTTTTACGTTTTATTTTTTCTCCGCTGCCCTTTAAAAGAGCTTTGTATTGGTTTATTAAACCGCACATTTCGTTTTTGTTTTCCGTTGTAAAGACAAGTCTGACATTTTCACAGCCCAAGGCGGCTATATCCTCCCATTTATCGACTGTATAAATAGGTGCACTGTTTATAATAAGCGCTACGCAGCTGTCACATAGGGTAATTACGGGAAATTCGGCATTTTTCCTGTCCTTTAATATGCAATCGGGATGTGTGCCTTTAAGCTTACAATATTTAGCGGCGGATTTTTTTGCCATATGAACTCCTACAGGGCACTGCTGGGTTGTCATAAGAGGCAGTCTGCCATAAACGACCGTTTCCGTCCCCTGACCGCATAAAGGCATAAGCTCCTTTAGGTTAAGCTCAGGTGAAAGAGTTACACGCCTGAATTTTTTCTTTAAAAGTGAAAGTGAAGCACTGTTAAAGGTATTAAGGGTGTAGTCGGCAATAAGGTCCTTGCAGGTATCTATCTGTGAAAGATTACGTACAAGATAGCCGTCAAGCTCCGTGTTTTCAAGCTCTTTTATATATTCCGTTACTATGATATGAGTATCGGATTTTTCAATTACAGGCAGAGCAAAGTACAGCTTTGAGTTGTTTTTATGTGCACGCTTAATGAGAAGAGGAGCGTTTTTTACACTGTATTCGTCTAATTCACAGTAAATATCAATATCCTTAGTATCAACAGCGGTATCGAGCTGAGAGTTGTTGTATACCTGTATACTAAGCCTTGCTTTCTCTGACTTTGGCGTTATTACGGATTTGTAAGGCTTATACTCTGTTTTTCTTGTATAATGTGCCGTAATGGCATCTGCAAGACTGCTGCAAGCCTTCCGCTTAAGCTCCTTAAGGGCGGATAGAGGGACATAAAGCTCACGGCATTTGCCAGGTTCAAAATCAAGTATAAAGGGTGTGTTGCCTGTTTTGCCCAGCTGACCGATTAAATCCTCATACTTCATGGGATTATTCTGCGCAGGCTCGGGAACAGTACCCTGACATTCTATGCTTACGCCCTCGGCAGAGGTAAGCCTTAATACCATAGGCGAGCCGATTTCCGCTTTCAATTCGGCCTTTACTCTGCTGCGCCTTGTATAGGTACTATATGTGTTTTTCAGGCTGTCAATAAGCGTCTTATCATATGACTTGTAAACCTTGTCCCCTTTATGAACCCTGCCGTTAACATTAAGTGTTATGCTTTCTCCTGCCTTTGCCTGTTTTGAAATATTTGTACCTGTATGCTCGCCCTTTGTCCATATCTCAATGCCGTCACCGCAGTTTACGGGCTCTGTCAGCTTAATTGTACAGATTTTGCCGTTTACGGAGGTAATTTGCCCTATATATATGCCGGTGCTTTTGGGTGATGCGCTGAGCATATTTTGTCCTGAATGGGAATAATAGTAGCCCGTACTCAGTTCTCCGCCCCGATTGAATATCTGCGTAAGCCTTTTTATATCCTCTTGGGCAACCTTAGAGGGATTATCTGCATAACTGCGGTAAAGTGATGTAACCAGTGCCACATATTCGGGAGATTTCATACGACCTTCAATCTTCCATGAGGTTATGCCTGCGTCAAGTAAATCCTCTGTGTGATTAATCATACAGTTATCCTTTGGAGAAAGCAGATAACCGCTTGAATACTGTTTACCATTGCTTATAAGGCGGTATTCCATACGGCAGGTTTGGGCACAGCTTCCTCTGTTGCCGCTTCTGCCTCCAATCATACTGCTCATAAGGCAGCGGCCTGAATAGGAGACACAAAGAGCGCCGTGTACAAAGCATTCTGTTTCGGCAGCAAGCTGTCCTGTGATTTCCTTAATTTCCTTAAGGGAAAGCTCGCGACTCAGCACAATCCTCTTAAAGCCTAGCTCCTTAAGAGCTGCGGCTTGGGCAAGGCTGTGAGTCGTCATCTGCGTGCTTGCATGAGGTGCAATATGTGGGAAATACTTTTTTACAAGCGAAAAAAAGCCCAAATCCTGTATTATATAGGCATCGGCACCGTATGAATACATCTTTGAGGCAAAGGCAAGCACATCATTCAGTTCATTTTCCTTATAAAGCGTGTTTAATGTAATATGCACCTTAACCCCTCTTAAATGACACTGCCTGATTATTTCCTTCAGGTCATCATCGGAGGGGCTGTCTGCAAAGCGGCGTGCATTAAAAGCGCTGCCGCCGATATATATTGCGTCACAGCCGCTGTTGACTGCAGCTATAACACTTTGAGAAGAACCTGCAGGGGATAAAATTTCGCAATTCATATAATCACCTTTTATCTCAGGCTGTCAATAAAGCTTTTAAGCTCGCCCTTAGCCTGATTCAGCTCCTGTAAAAGCTGTTCGTTGTCGTTGTACAGCTTATGGTTTTCAGCCTTAACGGCGTTAAGAGCATTTTGCAGGTCAGTTGCATCACCCTGAGGAATACTTTGCTGTAAGCCGATATAATCACCGTTCAGCTTGTCAAGCTTTTCATTGAGAGCATTTTTTTCGTCATTCAGCTTTTCAATCTGTTGGTTTAATGCGGTTATTGTATCGTTAAGCTCATCTTTAATACCGTCTGAGCTTTTTTCAATATTATTTATCTGATTATTAAGTGAAGCTATGGCGGAGTTTGCTTCCTTAAGCTTTACGGCAAGCTCGTCACGCTCCTTATTAACACTGTTAAGCTTTTGGTTGCGCTCGGCGGACTTTTTATTAAGCTCGTTGAGAGCCGCATTTTTTTCTGACAATTTGACTGACAGAGAATTAAGCTCCTTGTTTTTTGCGGCAATTTTTTTGTTAAGCTCACCTATTTCAATACTGCTGTCTGAGGTTTTTGAGGTAAGTGCTGCAATATCACTGTTGGCTGCGGAAAGCCTGTTGCGAAGCCTGGTTATTTCCGCATCTCTTTCGGCAATAGCCTTTTTAAAGTTTTCAAACTGTACGCTGCCGCTTTGCATAGCTGCCTTATATTTGGCAATGGCACCGTCCTTTTCAGTAATGGTTTTATTAAGCTCGTCAATTTCATGAGTTTTTTCAACAAGCTGATTACTCAGGTCACTAAGGTCGGACAAGGCTTCAGCCCGTGCTGAATTTTGCTCCTTATCATCGTTTTTATCTCTGCTGCGTTCCTTAAACAAATCATCGGCAATATTAAGGGCAAGCAATATGGGATATGTTTCAGTAAACTCAATGCCTGCCGCGCTATGTCTGCTTAGCTCAACAAGCTTTTTATTAATATAATGTGCAACGGACTGGATATACTCCTCGCTTTCATTGCCTGCAAGTCTGTAAACCTTACCGCCTATTACTACTTCAACCTGTTTTTTCTGATTAGATGCCTCCATTACCCGGCCTCCTTATGTAAAAAAATATTTCAAAGCATATCTTACATTATTATACCATATCCGCAGGGGGAAACAAGGCTGAAAACCTTGATTTCATCGGATATGGTACGAAATAGGTCGGATTTAACGACCTATGAGTAGTATAATGCAAAAGCAAAGCTTTTGCGGAGAATTAGCCGTAAGGCTAAGGCTCCTAAACACGTATATATTTATTATAACATAAAGTTAGCAATAAATACAGTTTTTTATAAAAAATGATTAAAAAATTTATTAAATCAACATTTTTTTAAATTTTTTTATAAAAAATTAATATTTTCTCTTTTAATTTTCGTGATTTTGTTATAAAATAAGAATAGATTAGTTTGAATTAAATTAAAGGAGTGAGGTTTATGATTTCCAACCAGATTTTGCAGAGCACTATTGACGGACTTAAAAATATTACAAGGCGTGAGCTTAGTGTTTGCGAAAGAGAGGGTAAAATTGTTGCTACTACCGAAGAGGGGATGGCAAATACCACTATTGAAAATATAAATATTTTTGTTGCCAGCCCTGCTGAAAACCAGCTTGTTCAGGGTTATCAGTATTTTAAGGTGTTTGATAACAACAATACCGAGTATATAGTGCTTATCAAGGGCGAGGATGAGGAAACCTACCGTATAGGCAAAATTACTGCATTCCAGATACAGAATTTGCTTGTTGCCTATAAGGAGCGCTATGACAGAGACAATTTTGTTAAAAACCTGCTCCTTGATAATCTGCTGTTGGTGGATATTTATTCCCGTGCCAAAAAGCTTCATATTGAAAATAATGTAAGACGTATTGTTTACCTTATTGAAACTGAAATTGATAAGGATTTGAACGTGGTTGAAATTGTACGCAGCATATTCCCCACAAAACAAAAGGATTTTGTTACCGCCGTTGACGAAAAGAGTATTATTCTTGTTAAGGAGCTTAAGGAGAAAGATGGCAAAGAGGAAATTGAGTCCATTGCCAAAACTATTTATGATACCCTTACTGCAGAGGCCATGAGCAATGTTTATATTGCAATAGGTACTGCCGTTATGGATCTTAAAAATGTTTCCGCTTCCTACAAGGAGGCTAAAATGGCCCTTGAGGTAGGCAAAATTTTTGAGGAAAGCAAAAATGTTGTCAACTATGAGCAGCTTGGTATCGGCAGACTTATTTATCAGCTGCCTACTCCACTTTGTAAAATGTTTATTAATGAGGTGCTCCACGGTGTTTCAAT
This sequence comes from uncultured Eubacteriaceae bacterium, assembly GCA_938042265.1. Classification (GTDB taxonomy): domain Bacteria; phylum Bacillota; class Clostridia; order Lachnospirales; family CAG-274; genus CALWRD01. The sequence continues at coordinate 3,996 of CALIRN010000327.1, read as the reverse complement.
GGATCAGTTTGACGATGAAACACTGGTTACGGTTAATAAATTTTTTGAGAATAATCTGAATGTGTCCGAAACATCGCGTCAGCTTTACATACACAGAAATACTCTTGTTTACAGGCTTGATAAGCTACAGAAAATGACAGGGCTTGACCTTAGAAACTTTGATGATGCCATTATATTCAAGATTATGCTAATGGTAAGTAAATATATGGCGCATAAGGACAGCTATATGTATTAATAATGAGGAAAATGTATGTCGGTCTGCATGAGCGGATATTTGACGACAAACATCATTGAGCTGTTAGGCGATGTGATATAATATATAAATACAGACGGCAGGGACTGCCCTACTTTTAAAGTAGAGCGGTCCTTTTACGTATAAGTACTAATTTATAATTTTATTGATAAATTGCAAAAGAGCTTTCTTGTTGAAATGCTCTTTTCAGGTAGATGAAATATCTGTTCTGCAGACTGCTTAATATACATAAACAAGGTATCCTGTGTATTAAGGCAGATGTGCGCAGCCTTTGCTTAAAATATTCGGTGAAATCAGGTATTATATATGTATGCATGTAAAAAAATAGGAGTAGTGTATTAAGATAATGATAAATTTGGGTTTAATTAGGGTTTTGATATTGCAGGCGGAAGGTAATTTTTTACAAATTTTGATGATCAGCATCAGTAATTTTTAGCATACTTCGATTTTTTTGGTGAATTTGTATCAAAAAAATACTTGATTAGTGCTATTTTTCACTTCTTGGGCGAGGTTTCCGACTTGACGTTATAGATTGTATATGATAAAATAAATACAAAAAGCTAAAATACTTGTATACCTTGGTTAATTGCTATAAAACAGTAAGGTTGATTGTCAGCATATGAATTAACCGACATAGTAAGTTCCCCGCCTCTTTAGGCAGATGATACTTAAAATAGTATTGGTAGTAGTACAAGTGCCTATCGAATATCGATGATGAAAATATTTATCGGTTATGGGAGAACCGGAAGGAAATCCGGCAGGCGAAGCCTGTTTTTTTCGTAGGCAAAAATTCTGCAATACGTAACGTAAGTGGAGTACGAATATCCTTGACTATGCTTGGGAGATTTGAAAAAAGTTAGGAGATCAGAGCAATGAAGGGGAAACCTAAAATATGTTTTGTGTCATCTTCAGGAGGACACTGGGAACAGCTCCAAAAGCTTAAACCTTTAGCGGATAAATATGATGGTTTTTTTATAACAGAAAGAACTCAGTTTGATGCCCCTCTGGCATCTTATTTTATGAAACAGACTGATTTAAAGGACAAGCTTATGCCATTTAAAATGCTTATTAATTCATTCAGAGCTTTAAAAATATGGATAAAGGAAAAACCGGATATGGTTATTACCACCGGTACCATGGTGGCGTATCCTTTTTACTTATTAAGCATTATATGTAAAAAGAAGTTTATTTTTATTGAAACCTTTGGCAGGGCAAATATGCCTACTGTTGCGGGTAAGATGATGGAAAAACACTCGGATTTGTTTATTGTTCAGTGGGAATCACAAAAGAAGTTCTATAAAAAAGCTATTTATGGGGGTTGCTTATATTGATTTTTGTAACTGTTGGCTCAAGAAACTACCCCTTTGACAGATTGTTCCGAAAATTGGATGAGCTGTGTGAGCAAGGGATTATTAAAGATGAAATTTTTGCACAGACAGGTACATCAAAGTATGTGCCTAAGCATTATGAATATGTTGACTTCCTTTCACCGGATGAATTTATGGAGAAGGTGGAGGAGGCAAGCCTTGTTATAAGCCATGGTGCCTCGGGTTCGATTATGAAAGCACTGAATGCAGGTAAAAAGGTGATTGCTGTAACACGCCTTGAAAAATACGGTGAGCATATTAATGATCACCAGATCCAGAATAATGAAGCATTTGACGCTAACGGATATGTTCTTGCTGTTTATGAAATGGACGAGCTTAAGGATGCCCTGCTTTCTATTGAAAACGGTACCGATAATTTAAAACCTTGGGAAAATAAAAATCCAATGGCTATTGTGGATTTGATTGATGAATTTATACAAGAAAATTTTTAGGGAGTCATAAGAAAATGCGAAATATTTTGAAACGAATTTATTATTCAGTATTAAAGCTGTTGCCAACAAAGATGATTGCATATATTGAAATATTGAGAACTTATCATAAGGTTTTAGATTTAAAAAACCCGGTGTATTTTGGTGAAAAAATGCAATGGGTAAAGTTGTTTGCTGATTTAGACAAGTATTCTGTTTATGCTGATAAATATGCAGTAAGAAAGTTTGTTGAAGAAACTATAGGTGAAGAATATCTGATAAAATTATATGGCGCTTATAAAAGTGAAGAAGAAATACCATTTGAAAAATTGCCTAATCGTTTTGTTCTGAAGGTAAATCATGGTTCAGGTTATAATATAATCTGCAAGGACAAAGAAAAGCTTGATGTTGCAAAAACAAAGGCAACTTTGCATAAATGGTTAAAGGAAGATTTTGCTGCAATAAAAGGTGAGGAGCAATATCGTAATATTCCCAGAATGATAGTGTGTGAGGAATATATGGAAGATGAATCAGGAGGGCTTCTTGATTATAAGTATTTCTGTGCTAATGGTGAGATTAAAATGATAGAGGTGTGCTTTGACAGATTTATAGATTTTAAAATAGATTTTTATGATGTGGATTGGAACAGACTTCCTGTACTGAGCGGAAATCCAAAGCATGGTCATGGAAATAACAAGGTTCCTATGGCAAAGCCTGACTATGCAGATAAAATGGCAGATGTTGTTAAAAAATTAAGTAAACAGTTCCCTTTTGTCAGAACTGATTTGTATGTTGTTAATGGAAAGGTTTATTTTGGTGAACTGACATTTATCAGTGGCAGTGGCAGTGATCCATTTTATCCTTTAAGTGAGGATAAAAAGATTGCAGACTGGATTGACTTGGATAAGTACCCAAAGAAGGTGGTATAGGAGAATGAAATTATCAAGAGTTACGGAAAGAATAAAGCCATCATTGACAAGGCAGTTATTTAATAAAGCTAAAGAATATAATAATGTGATAGATTTGACTTTGGGCGATCCGGATTTTTTTACAGCGCCTAATGTATCTGAAAGCGGCTGCAACGCCATTAATACAGGCAGAACAAAATATTCAATGAATGCCGGTATTTATGAACTTAGGAAAGCTATAACTGATTGTATTGCTGAGGATTACGGAGTTAAATACAATCCGCAGACAGAAGCTATTGTTACTGTAGGTGCTATGGGTGCTTTGTATTTAACAATGAAGTGTATAATAGATATTGGTGATGAGGTGATTATTCCGGCTCCATATTGGATTAATTATGTTCAGCAGGTGGAAATGTGCGGAGGCAAGCCTGTTATAGTCAACTCATATGAAGAAGATAACTTTAATATTAAGGTTGAAAATCTGGAAAAGGCGATTACAGAAAAGACAAAAGCTATTGTTGTAAACTCTCCCAATAATCCCACAGGTCAGGTTCTGACAAAAGAGGTTATGGAAGATATTGCAGAGTTGGCAGTTAAAAATGATTTAATAGTAATAGCTGATGAAGCATATAAAGAACTTATATATGATGATTGTAAATATACAAGTATTATTTCCTGTCGGTGCATGAGGGAAAGAACTATTATAGTAAACAGTTTTTCTAAAACATATTCAATGACAGGATGGAGAATTGGATATGCAGTAGCACCCGAGGAAATAATCAGTAAGATGACCGCTTTGCAGGAAAATATTTTTGCATGTGCACCTATGCCATCACAGTATGCCGCTCTGGAAGCACTTAATGGACCTAAGGATTATATAAGGTATATGGTAGACCAGTTTACTAAAAGAAGAAATGCCTTGGTAGATGGAATCTTTGATGAAGATCTGTACCAGGAATTGTGTGCAGCACTCCTGCAGTGCATCCGGATGTTCACCATATAAGAAATTTTTGTGGATAAGCTGTAAGAAATAAGGGTGA
>CALIRN010000326.1 GCA_938042265.1 uncultured Eubacteriaceae bacterium | reverse complement strand
TGAACTAATATTACAAGTTTATTACCAAATTAGATTCACGTGTATATTATATAACAATAATTGACGGAAATATATTTAATATGATATAATACAATATAATATAATAAAAATATATGTTGTATTTAACAAATCAATTGAAATATAATTGTCAGAGGTCAATGTTATAAGGCTTTGTTTGACCATGATGGCATAGCCGCATAATTATAGAGAAAAGTAATGCGATTTTTGTTTTTGGTTTGTTAACTTTCAGATAATAAAAAGGAGAAACTATTTATGAAGATGAAAATATTTTTAAGTATGCTTATAATGACTACGTTGGTATTTTCAAATGCATCAATGAATATTTTTGCGGACAAAGTTACATCGGAAGCAAATGTTGTGGTTAATGATGATGTTGTAAGTGGCAGTGCTGTATATGAATTGGATAATAATATAGATATGGACTTTAATGTTATTAGTAGATGGGAGGACGGTTTTAATGGTGAAATTACAATAAATAATATTAGTGATACTACTATCGAAAACTGGCAAATACAATTTGAATTTCCTCATAATATATCCAATATATGGAATGCAACGGTTGTATCACAAAAAGATTCGACATACATTGTAAAAAATGCAGGAGGTAATAATTCAGTAAATATACCTGTTGGAGAAAGCGTTGTATTTGGCTTTACGGGCACCTGTGAGGGTGAAATATCCAAGCCGCGGAATGTAAAACTGCTGGCTTACAGCAATGTTGCAAACGTCGCGGAATACACCGTTGATTATTTTGTGTTAAGTGATTGGGGAGATGGATATTCTGCGCAAATTATTATTACAAATAATACTGAAGCTGACATGGAGGGTTGGCATATAGCTTTTGATTATGACGGGGAAATAGTGAATATATGGAATGCTGTTATTGAAAACCATATGGATAAGAGGTATAATATTATAAATGCAGGATATAACTCGGTTATTCCAGCAAAGTGCAGTATTAGTTTTGGGTTTAATGGAGAACCAGGAAATATAACAGGGAAGCCTGATAATTTTGAACTTGTTGTTTCAGGTGCTAATGATTGCAGTGAAAAAGCAGATGATAAAAATAGCGACGAAGCGGAGGTAAGTAACAGTGATTATTATCTTGTAGATATTGGTTATGCAGATAGAGATTATGCCGATAGTGTAACACAGGATTTGTTTTTGCCTGTATCAGGTGTAAATAGTACTATATCGTGGGAAAGCAGTAATACAAGTCTTATTACTAACGATGGCAGGGTGACAAGACCTACAGATGAAAGTGGATATGTTACATTAACGGCAACCTTTACCGATGACGAAGGCGTTTCGACAAAAAAGGAGTTTGTTGTAAAGGTAATAAAACAATTTGATAAAAGAAAGCTGTTAAACTGTACCCTATCTGATATTGAAGATATAAATGGTGGCGAAATGCCTTATATTTGGATTGATGGGAGTACAGGTAATATTGATTTTATTTTGGGTAAATATACGGATTATATAGTTGAATCACCTGAGGAAGCAATTTACTCCCTTAATGCTCTAAAAGAACTATATGGTATCAAGGATCCTGAAAATGAATATGAGTTTTTGCAGTATTATGATTTGGATACACATAAAAGAATACGATTACAGCAAATGTATAATGGTGTACCTGTATGGCAGAGCCATCTTATTATCACAACTGATAAGGCAGGAAATATTACTTCGCTTAATGGCTCTTATGATAGGATTGAAGGATTGTCTGTTGCTCCTGTTTCAACTATTAGTGAGGTGAATGGCAGTATAGGTACAGCAGTTGAAAATGAAAACGGTGATATGTATATTTGTAATAAGAATGGAGAGTTTGTGCTTTGTTGGGAGATTTATAATACAAATGACGGAAATACATATATGATACAGGACGGTACTCTTGAGGTTGTGGAAATGTATGCAAATAAGTCCCATGCTTACAGCTATGATGGTGAGGAGTTTGAGATTGTTGCCAGTATGTGCTCAGATATAGGCGAATCAAAGAGCTATAAAGAATATCATGAACCATGGGATGTTAGAACTTATGCTGAAATTGACAAGGATAAACTTGAATTGTATGAGGATATTAATAGCATTGGAGGTAAAAGTTGGATTAAGTATTACAGTAATAATGGAGGTGCTATGGTATCAAAATATATGCATTTTTCCGATGAGGCAGAGGGTGTTATGACTAACTTTGCTCTTGCGTTCTATGGGAAAAATATTCTAGGTAGCGAATTGTATGACTTGAAGAATGACGTTATGTACTTGTCTATGGATAACCGTCTTAATGTTATTGAATACAATGACACAGACAATATATATTACAATATGGCTGTCAAGGCGATGTCTAATGTAAACAGGGCTCTTGATTTTTACAGAAATTTGGGTTTAAAGGATATATCCGAGGTAAATGGTACAAAGAGCCAGGAAGAATTGGATGAAAATGATTACCTGGAGAGTAATGGGTACTATACGAAAAAAAGCAGAACTTTGTATGTTGTGTTATCTGATGGAACGATTAGCTCAAGTGAAGGCAGTACGGGAGGATACAACAATAAAAATAAAATATTGGAATTAGGAGTAAATGGTGACTATAAAGCTTGTGAAAATTTTGATATAATTGTTCATGAATTAGCACATGGTATTTTAAATAATAAAATAGGACTGGTACCGATAGAATCCAATTCGGAAGTAGCAGAGGCCAAAAATACAAACTATTACTCTGCTGCTGTTCATGAGGCTTACGGAGATATAATGGCTTGTCTAGCAAGCGATAACAATTGGCATATTATGAAAAATAATATTGATGAGGGAAATTCATCAAGAAATATTGCGGCTATTGCAACTATGGAAACAGGTGATTTAGGTGCAGTCAGAGTTAAGGTTAATGGAAAAACAGAGGAATACGTTAAAGTAAATAATCCAAAAGAACTTGAAATTTATCAAACAAAGGTTTTTTATAATAAAGTACCCGAGAATGTAGAGCTAAGCGCAAATTGTCATAATATATCAACCATATTAAGTAGTGCGGCATACAGGATGTACGCAAACGGTATTGACAAGGAGCTGCTCGCTAAAATATGGTATAATTCAATGAGTGAACTTAATTTAAAGCGTATAGATTTTGAGGAGCTTGCTGCAAGTGTTATGGTTTCAGCAATGGAGCTTAATTGCGATGACGAGCAGTTAAATATTATAAGAAAAGCTTTTACTGACAGCAATATATATCCCGGAGGAAACCTTGTATACGGTAAGGCGATGGATGCTTTTGGAAATGCTGTTAATGAATATAATGCTTACATTGGAGGGGAGTATAAACTTTGCAGAGAGGGAAACAAATACTTTATGTTTATATATCCAAAAGAGGTATTCAGAAAGGCTGTTATAACATACACTTCGGATAATTGCTTGGATCATACATATACAATACTTGAAAATTTTGGATTTTTTAATATTAAAATACATGATGTAATTTTTGATAGCGGTACTGTTACTTGCACTGTCAGAGGTCAGGTGACTTGTGATCAAACTCATTCCGATGGAATGAAGGTAACATTAATCTCAGATGATGGTAATTTGGTGTTTACAACAGAAGTTATAGGAAATCATTTTTTGTTTTTAAATGTGCCTTATGGATTTTATAACATTAATGTGGAGGATACAAGAGAGTTAGAGTATGAGGGAGAAAGACGGGCAGATTATACTAAAAGGCTCATACTGAGAATGCCGGTATATAACATTTTAAATATAATACCTACTTATAAATATCACCTTATAAAATATACTCTGTATAATGATATAGATGGTGTTAAATCTCCAATGACTTATGTTGATTTTGAGGTAAGAGAACGCACCGATAACTCTGTGTGGTTTAAGAGTATTAGTGATAGTGATGGAAGCATTTATTTTCCAAACGGTGGCGGCAATTACGATATATATGTAGATGGTAAGCTTGTTAAGTCATATTGCCTGGGAGGTGAAAACGGTGCATAAAAAAGTAACTGTTATTGGTTTTATTGCTATATTTATTATTTGCACTGTTTTTGCATGTAAGCTATATACTTTTGAAATGTCTAAAAAGTATAATTTAGAGGACTATGAGATATATTGCAGCTATAATTTTATTAATAAATATTTGGAAAATTATGTTTGCAACGGCGAAACGATTGTAAGATTTGGAACTAATGTATGTCCGTATTCCAAAGGCACTCCAGATGTTAAGTCTATAAGCAGGTTTGAAAATTATCTTTTTATCGACTGGGCAAATCAAATAATGAATCGTCAGGGAATCACCTATGATGAAAGCGATGAAGAATATTCAAGTAAGTATATTTACATTGAATTGTCTGACGGTGAAATTTGTAAATCTAAATGTGTTAAACCGGGGTACAGTCTTTTTGCCGTTGCAATTTTTTTTTGTTATTACTTGCGTAAATTTTATTATTATGTGATACCTATTTGGATAATAGCCATAATATTGTTTGCGGTTGCTTTTAAGGATAAAGATAAAGAAGTTGTTGTTTTGGGCAGAAAACTGCGCTTTGTTACGCAGAAAATTGCCTTTATTCTAGCTGAGCTTGCTTTAGCTGTGTCAGTATGGCTGCTTTATCGTATATTAATTATACAGGCAGAGGCTATACGTGATTGTGTAAGTATGGAATATGTTCATTCGTGGTGGAAAAGTTGTTGGAGGTATGATTTTAAGCCGTATGCATTTCTTGTACTTGGTATAATTCATACAATTATGATTTCTTCATTTAATAAGGATAAACCCATAAAGGCTGCAGTTGCGTACATAATTCCAACGGGAATATCTTATTTTGCGATTTATTGGTTTGCATCATTTTTTAATGATTATAGTGAACATATAATGGGATTTCCACCGTATAAAAATGAAAGTGAATTTTTATGTAATGTACATAAGTATAATTATTTGTGGAGTTTTATAAAATCCCATTTTTTTGCCTATTATGGTACAATACTGTTTGTTATAAGCTTTATATTATATTTTATTTTTAGCTCTATGGTACATAAGTGCAGAAAAAGTATTAGTTGGAGTTTGACTTACAGCTTTGCAATAACATTATTGATTACTTTGCGAAGCTTTATAGGCGGATATTATGGTCCGTTTTGAGCATTTGTTTTCCAAACGGCGGCAATTAAGATATATATGTAGATATTAAGCTTGTACGGCGTAATTGGTTATCAGGGTATAAAATCAGCAGACAAACCATAAAAATGCTTGACTTATTCTAAAAATAAGTATAAAATATAATAGTTGTAAAAAAGGAAGGCATAATTATAAAATAACTCTTGCATTCGGACAGGGTTTATGTTATAATGTCAAATAGTGAGTTTTTATCTAAGGAGGTGTAAGTAATGGCAAAGTGTGAAATTTGTGAGAAGGCTATGCAGACAGGCCGCAGAATCAGCATCAATCGTAGTCAGGTTTCAAGACGTGCTAAGAAGACTTGGAAGGCTAACGTTAGAAAGGTTAAGATTAACGATAACGGTACCATTAAGTCAATTTACATCTGTGCAAGATGTATGCGCGCCGGTAAGGTTGTTCGTGCAATCTGATTTTGAAAATATATAGCCGTCTGTCTGACGGGCGGCTAATCTTTTCAAGGCTTAATTAAATAATATACTTATCCAGAGTGGTGGAGGGACAGGGCCCTGTGAAACCCGGCAACCGGCTTTTAAGCATCGGTGCCAATTCCCCCAATAAAGAAATTTATTGGAAGATGAGAATGATGCGTGAACCCTGCAGGGTTCTTTTTTTTACCTTATTTATAGGACAAGGAGGTTTTTAAATGAAAAAGTATTTTACTTCAGAATCCGTTACCGAAGGACATCCGGATAAAATCTGTGATCAGATTTCGGATGCAGTGCTTGATGCTATTATTGCTCAGGATCCTAATGCAAGAGTTGCCTGCGAAACAATGACCACTACAGGCCTTATTATGGTGGCAGGTGAGGTTACAACAAGCTGTTATGTTGATATTGAGTCTATAGCAAGGGAAACCGTACGTGAAATAGGATATGACAGGGCTAAGTATGGCTTTGACTGTGACAGCTGTGCGGTCATTACCTCACTTAAGGGACAAAGCCCGGATATTGCACAGGGTGTAAACAGCTCCCTTGAGGCAAGAGAGGGTGAGGCCGATGAAAATGATACGGGTGCAGGTGATCAGGGCATGATGTTCGGCTTTGCCTGCGATGAAACCGATGAGCTTATGCCTGCCCCTATTTACTATGCGCATAAGCTTACAAAAAAGCTGACTGAGGTAACAAAGAACGGAACTCTTTACTATTTAAGACCTGACGGAAAAAGTCAGGTAACGGTTGAGTATGATGATGACAGGGTTGTCAGAATTGACAATGTTGTTATCTCAACCCAGCACAGCCCTGACGTTACACAGGAGCAGATAAGGGAAGATATTATTGACAGGGTTATTAAGGCGGTTATTCCTGCCTCACTGATTGATGACAATACTAAATATTATGTAAACCCAACCGGCCGTTTTGTTATCGGCGGACCGCAGGGTGACTGTGGTCTTACGGGACGCAAGATTATTGTTGATACCTACGGCGGTTACGCAAGCCATGGCGGCGGTGCTTTCAGCGGTAAGGACCCTACAAAGGTTGACCGTTCTGCCGCTTATGCTGCAAGATACCTTGCAAAAAATGTTGTTGCAGGCGGTATTGCACGCAAGTGTGAAATCCAGCTTGCTTATGCCATAGGTGTTGCACAACCTCTTTCAATTTATGTTAATACCTACGGTACAGGCAAGATAAGCGATGATAAAATTGTAGAGATTATCAGAGAAAATTTTGATCTTCGTCCCGCTGCAATTATAAAAAACTTTGATTTAAGACGTCCTATTTATAAGCAGACTGCTGCTTACGGACATTTTGGCAGAAGTGATATTAACGTACCTTGGGAAAAGACTGATAAGGCGGATTTGTTTAAGAAATATTGCTGATAATGAAAGGGACTATCGCATTAATTAAGTGATAGTCCCTTTTTTGCGATTTTGAATGATTATTTGAAGTTTTACGGTATAGATTAGATAACTTTTCCGTATTTAGAACATTTTACATCGCAAAAGCCCTTAATGGATTTTAGTTCATCTAAGTTAGTTGGTTTTAATAATATCCTCAAGCTGTACATTGGTAAAAATAAAATATGGTTTGTTGTGCTCAATAATACTTTGCTTATAGCGATAATACTTTAAAGCTTGGTATAATAATGAATTCTCAACAGGGCTTAAGGCTGTATTTGAAACGGGTTCAGCTTCTGAAGACATATTTTACTCTAAAATATCAGATGTTTTGTATTTTGCTGTATAACTTGGTTGTGTTTGGTATACTGTTTTCAAGAAAAAATTATTCAAGCTCTTTTTTTTGCATTACTGTCTTCTTTGATAACAATGGGTTCATGAAGTTTATCAAATAATCCCATAAATTTATTTTAGTACACAAATTGTAAAAATATGCTTTTAGCAATATTATACTTTTTATGGCAGCTATTAATATGCGGTTTAAGGATCGTTTGCCCAGGTACTTTAAACTTTTTTAGTGCACTCTAAGCTAAAATGAAATTACTGAGTACATATAAGCTTTTCTGCTATTTTTCTACCTTCCGGTGTGTCGGCAAGACCGCCTCTAGCAGTTTCCTTTAATGCCTCGGGCATAACCGCACCTATTCTTTTCATGGCGTCAATAACCTCGTCGGCCGGTATTCTTGACTGAATGCCTGCAAGTGCCATATCAGCAGAGGTTACTGCATTTACCGCACCTATTACATTACGCTTTATACAGGGCACCTCCACAAGCCCCGCAACAGGGTCGCAAACCAAGCCAAGCAGGCTTTTAAGTGCCATAGCAACAGCGCTTGTAATTTGCCCGTTTGTACCGCCCTGCAAATAAACCAAGGTGCCTGCCGCCATAGCTGAGGCTGAGCCGATCTCCGCCTGGCAACCTCCTTCAGCTCCCGAAATAGATGCTCTTGTGGCTATTACCTGTCCTATTCCGGCAGCTACATAAAGTGCCTCAACCATACGCTCATCAGAGGTATTGTATCTTCTGCTGTAGGGTATTAAAACCGCAGGCAGAACACCGCAGGAGCCTGCCGTAGGTGCTGCAACTATACACCGCATACAGGCATTGGACTCCGCAGTTGACAGGGCATAATACATTACATTGCTTACAAACTCACCTATAAGTGCTGTATAGGTATTTGTATAATCTCTGTATTTTTGGGCGTCACCTCCTGCCAGACCGCTGGCTGAACGTCTGCTGCCGTCATAATCCTCGGCACTTTTATTCATAATATGCCACAGGTGCAGCATTTTCTCCATTGACTGCTGTCTGGTTACCCCTCTTGACTCCATATCATCCTTTAATATTGCCTCAAACAGTGATATATTGTTTTTTTCGGCTGTTGATGTCAGTTCCTCCAGAGATTCAAAGCTCATATTAATCCTCCTTAATATTCAGATATGTTACCTTTATAACACCCTCTACTCT
>CALIRN010000325.1 GCA_938042265.1 uncultured Eubacteriaceae bacterium | reverse complement strand
AAACTGTATATATATCACCTAAATACATCTTTAATGGGTCTGATGAATTTTCACCAATCTTATATGCAACAGTAGGTGCAACAGGTGAAATAATCATATCATACTTATCAAATGCTTCGTCAAAGCTGTTCTTTATAAGACGTCTTACCTTAAGCGCCTTGTTGTAGTAGGCATCATAATAGCCGCTTGAAAGCACGAAGGAGCCAAGCATAATTCTTCTCTTAACCTCCATGCCAAAGGCATCGCTTCTTGAAGTATAGTAAACGTCAAGCAGGTTTTCGCAGTCCTTTCTTCTGTAGCCGTATTTGATACCGTCATATCTTGACAGGTTGGAGCTAGCCTCGGCACAGGCAAGCACATAGTAGGTAGGGATAGCATAGTCTGTAATTTTCATTTCAAACTCCTCTATCTCTGCACCTAAGGATTTAAGTGTATTAATAGCTTCAAGCACAGGTGCCTTAACATCACTGTCAAGACCTTCGCCAAAGTAATTTACGGGTACACCTATTTTCATACCCTTTAAATCACCATCAAAGCAGCCTGTAAAATCAAGAGCATCTACCTTAATTGATGTACTGTCCTTGCCGTCATGACCTGAAATAACGCTGAGTACCTGAGCACAGTCCTTAATATCTCTGCCTACAGGGCCTATCTGGTCAAGCGATGATGCAAAGGCAACAAGCCCGTATCTTGAAACTGCACCGTAGGTTGGCTTAATACCGCTTACACCGCAGAAGGAGCAAGGCTGTCTTATTGAGCCGCCTGTATCAGAGCCAAGTGCGTAGGTTACCTCGCCTGCTGCAACAGATGCGGCAGAGCCGCCCGATGAACCGCCTGGCACTCTTTCAATATCCCATGGGTTTTTAGTCGCACCAAAGTATGAGGTTTCTGTTGAGCCGCCCATTGCAAACTCATCCATATTAAGCTTACCAAGCACTACTGCACCTGCTGCATTAAGTCTGTCAACAACCGTTGCATTATATGGTGGCTTAAAGTTATAAAGCATCTGTGAGCCGCAGCTTGTAAGTGTGTCCTTTGTACAGATATTATCCTTAATACCCATAGGCACACCTGCAAGGGGAGAAAGCTCCTCACCTGCATCAATTCTTGTCTGCACGGCCTCCGCACTTTTAATTGCACCCTCTGCATCAACGGTTACAAAGGCATTTATATCCTTTTCGGTCTTTTCAATATGATCAAGCATAGCCTTTGTAAGCTCAACACTGCTTACCTCTTTATTTTTTATCATCTGCCCAAGCTCAAGAGCGGTTTTATCAATAAAATTCATTTTTACGCCCCCTTACTCAACTGTTGTTGGCACCTTAAAGCAGCCGTCCTTTTGCTGTGGTGCATTTTTAAGTATAGTTTCTCTGTTACTTGAGGGTTTAACCTCATCATCTCTGAAGTTATTTGTATATGCAAACGGGTGACTCATAGGCTCAACATTATCTGTATCAAGCTCATTAAGCATATCAATATAGTCAAGTATCTTGTTAAGCTCTCCCTTTGCTTTCTCCTCCTCCTGTGTGGTTAAGGTAAGCCTTGAAAGCTCCTCAAGGTATTTAATAAGATTATCGTCAACGCCTGTTGCCTTAATATCCATAACCTGTTCAGCTTCTTCTTCCTGTTCGCTGTAGCCGATATAATCAAGCAAAGCTTCAAGTCTGCCGCTTACAAAATCCTCTTTATCCTCTGCAATTTCAATACCTGTTGCCTCGGCAAGATATCTTTTCAGATTTTCAACCATTATCATTTATTAACACCTCCAATTATGGTACAAGCCTGGTAGTATCTCTGGGGAACATTGATGTAGCTCTGATATTCTTTTCATCAATAAGACGCATCAAAAATCTTTCAAGTCCCATACCTAATCCGCCGTGTGGCGGACATCCGTACTTATGCAGCATAAGATAGCTTTCAAAATCCTCGGGATAAAGTCCCTTGAATATCATTTTCTTAACCTGTGTATCGTAATCATGTATTCTCTGACCGCCTGTTGTTACCTCAAGCCCTCTGAAAAGCAGGTCAAAGCTTAAGGTATATTTATCATTTTCAGGGTCATCCATGGCATAAAAAGGACGTTTTTTAACGGGATAATGAGTTACAAATACAAAATCGCTGCCGTATTCCTCCTTAACAAGCTCACCGATAAGTCTTTCCTCTTCGGGCTCTAAATCGTACGGGTCCTTAATTTTACGGTTATATTTTTTTGCAACCATTTCCTTTGCATCCTTAAAACGGATACAGGGAATTTCCTTAACCTCAGGCAACACAACATTAAGCTTTCTAAGGTATATGGCATAATTTTCCGCAAGGTAATTAAGTGCATACTTAATCATACCCGTTTCCATATTAATTACATCATAAAAGCTTTCAATAAAGCCCATTTCAAAGTCGACGCTTACATATTCATTAAGGTGACGTGTTGTATCATGCTTTTCCGCGCGAAATACCGGAGCAATCTCAAAAACCCTCTCGTAAATCGGTATCATCATCTGCTTATAGAACTGTGGACTTTGTGCAAGATAAGCCTTTTTGCCAAAATATTCAAGCTTAAATATATTTGCGCCGCCCTCTGCACCGGAGGCAACAATCTTAGGAGTAAAAATCTCTGTAAAATCCTTATTTTCAAGATACTCTCTAAAGGCCCTTACAAGTCCCTCCTGAAGCTTGAAGATACTTCTCCTCTGCTCATTTCTTAAAACAATTGGACGGATTGACATTTCATTTTCAAGGGCAATATTAAGCTTATATTTATTTATGCTGAAAGGAAGCTCCTCCTTAGGCTCGGATAAAATCTTCATATCCTTAACCACAATTTCAAAACCGTTTACGGCTCTTGGCTCATCTCTTAAATCACCCTTAACCTTAACACAGTTTTCAATCTTTAAAAGCTCCTTTTCCTCCTCGGAACCGCTCTTTTCATAAACACACTGTATAAGTCCGTTTACTTTTCTTAAAATAACAAAAGCAAAGTCACCCATATCACGTACATTATAAATTGTACCGTGAGTAATTACGTCCTTTCTCTCATCACCCTGAAGCTTTACCAGTTCGGATATGCACAAATCCATAATTGTACGTTCTCCTGTAGCCTTAATCATTAAAATCATTCCTTTCCACAAGCTTAATTTTATATCAATCCGCAACTCCAACCTCCGCAGCTACGTTAAATCACTCCGCTTTGCTGCATACGGTCGGCACACATAAATAAAAAAAGCCCCTAGGCATAAGCCTAGGGACGGACAACCGTGGTACCACCCAACTTGGTGCAAACCGTATGCACCCTCTCACAGCAGAATAACGCCTGCCAGCCGTATCCCACTACTCATTGCTTTTTGCAGGATAAGCTCCTGAGTGTTCTTCATACAAGAGTGTCAAAAATGAAAATCTCAGTCCATGTTTTCATATCCCTGTTAGGTTTCTCTCATACTACTTTTCTCAATCATAGCTGTTGATGTTCTATATATTACCATATAATTTAGTTGATTGCAAGTAAAATTTATTTTTTTTTGTATTTTTACTCGAATTTTTTTTAGTTTTTTGTATTTTTTATAGCTTTACCCGTAAATAAATCCTCAGGCGTTGTGATTTTTATATTATCATAGCTACCCTGTACCATTTTAATTTTAACGCCAATTCTCTCAGCAAGAGAGGCATCGTCAGTGCCAAGAAAACCATCCGCCATTGCCCTTTCATAAGCCGACATAATAAGCTCATATTCAAAGCACTGAGGCGTCTGCGCAGCCCAAAGCATACTTCTTTTCGGTGTAGACTCGATTACGCCATCCTCATTACAGATTTTAATTGTATCTTTTACGGGCACGCCAAGTACACAGGCTTTACTTTTACCTGTTTCATTTATACAGGCTTCAATATCCCTGTGCCTTACAAAAGGTCTTACGCCGTCATGTATAAGCACAATATCGCAATCCCTCAAAGCTCTTAAGCCGTTATATACGGAATACTGCCTTTCGCTGCCTCCCTCAACAACAGCCTTTATTTTATTCAGTCCCTTTAAAATATCCTTTACAAAATCAATTTCATCAATGCCCGTTACTACCGCAATTTCATCAATAAAAGGACAGCTGTCAAAGGTTTCTGCTGTCAGCCTTATTATTTCCTTATCATCTATTTTTAAATACTGCTTTTTTACACTGCCGCCCATTCGTTTTCCGCTGCCGGCAGCCATTATTAAAGCGCATACCTTCATAATAATATCACCTCATTAAAACAATAACATTTTTTTATGTAAAAATCCACCTTTTATTGATAAATCGCCTGAAATATTGTATACTGCATATATAAAGGAGGTATTTATTTTGATTAATTTTGACAGATTTCCCGGCAACACAAGAAAAATACTTACAATGAGCTATGACGATGGCAAAACCCCTGACAGGCGCCTTGTTGATATCTTCAATAAGTACGGTATCAGAGGTACCTTTCATATTAACTCAGGATATCTGGATAACGACAGACTCGACCGCATATCCGCCTCTGAGGTTAAGGAGCTGTACAGAGGTCATGAAATTTCCACCCACGGCTACACACATCAGTCCCTTGGTATTACACCAAGAGAAATGGTCCTTGCCGAAACCATAAAGGACAGACTTGCTCTTGAAGAGCTTGCAGGCTATCCCGTACGCGGTATGTCATATCCAAACGGCTTATATAATGATGAAACCATAGCAATTTTAAAGTCCTGCGGTATTGAATACTGCCGTGTTGTAGAAACTACAGGCACCTTTAAAATGCCCGATGATTTTATGCGCTGGCAAGGCACCTGTCACCATAAGCAAAATCTTATTGAGCTTGGAAGGGCATTTCTTGAACAGCCCTATAAAAACCGCCCTCATTTAATGTACGTATGGGGTCACGCAAACGAGTTTGATAAAGATAACAACTGGGATTTAATAGAGGAATTCTGCTCTATGATGAGCAATAAGGAGGATATATGGTATGCCACTAATATTGAAATTGTAGATTATATGAATGCTCTTAAGCAGCTCAGATTTTCCGCTGATTTATCAATGGTATACAATCCCACGGCAATGGATATTGTTATCTCCAAAAACGGTGAACCTGTCTATATACCTGCAGGGTCACAGATAAATATATAATATTTCCAATTTGAGGGAACCGTTTTTATTTTTATACGTCTATAAAAATAAAAACATATTATAAGGAGGTTTTTTATATGAAAAGATTTTTGGCTCTATTTATTACAGCAACATTATCACTTTCAGCCGCATTTGGGGTATTGGCAGATGACAAGGGACTTGCCGATGCCATAACAGCCGCAAAGCAGTACATAACCGTACCTGCCGGCCGCACCGAAATTGACTACGGTATAAGCGAGGGCGAAAACGGGGCTGTTATAATTAACATTAGCTGGTCTGATGATAAGGGTAGCACAGACGTAACCCTTGATAAGGACGGCTGTCTTTTAAGCTACAGCAACAATGTATATGACTATGATGAAGCAAAGGGGCTTGCAAAGCTGACAGGTCAGCAGACAAAAGCAAAGGCGGACGCATTTTTAAAAACCGTTTACGGCAACGGCGCTGCAGACTTCCGCCTTGAACATAGCAAACTAGACCGTCACTCTCACAGCTACAGCTATTATCTTTATAAAAACAATATAAAGGTTACAACCGCCAACGCAAGCATATCCGTTGACCCCGATTCAGGTGAGATAAGCTATTATAACGGTACCGGCAAAGAATTTTTATCTTTAAAATATCCGACAGCAAACGGCGTATTGGATATTAAAAACGCCATGCTGGCCTTTTTTGACGGCGAGTCGCCAAAGCCTGAGTACCGTATATACACTGATTATAAGGACAGAAAGGTAACAAAATCGGCTTTCCTTGCTTTTTCGGTATATGACACCACTACTGCGGTAAATGCCTTTTCGGGCAGTAAAGTAAATGTAAACCGATATTTTAATGAGTATAGAGCCCAAAACTCCGCAGCATCCATGGATGCTGCTTCAGAGACTGCCAAAGGTACAGACGAAGGCTTTACATCACAGGAGCTGGAGGCAATAGAGCAGTCAGATGGGCTTATAAGCTCCCAACATGCTGCCGAAATTATTAAAGATAACTTTCCTGTTGCAAAAAATACTGCATTTACCAAATCAAGTATAAATAAAAATAACTATACAGATGAATATTATATAAATATACGCGGTAATAATGTAAATGCTTCCCTAAATGCCAAAACAGGTAAGGTAATAAGCTTTTATTATTATAAGAGTAGTCAGATTGAGCCCAAAACGGCTCTTACAAAAGAAGAGATTGCTGCCTCTGAAAATAATGCGGAGCCAATAGTAAAGACTCTTGTTGAAAAGCTTGCTCCTGTCGAAAGCAAAAAGCTTGCTCAGCCTGAATTTTATACAAACAGCTATGATAATGAAGTCAGCGTAACCTACAACCGTGTTGAAAACGGCTATGAATGCGATGGCAACTATATAACCGCAACCGTAAACGCCGAGGGAAATATTACAAGCTATAAAAACAGCTTTGATGAAAAGCTCACTTTCCCTCAGCCAGTAAATGTACTTAAGGATGATAAGGCAGCAGAAGCACTTGCGGATTTATTTGACTTTGAGCTTTCCTATACCGTTGATGAAAGCTATAAGGTTGACCTCGTTTACGCCTTTAACAAAACAGGTCTTATGTCCTCCTCCGCAAAAGCTCTTATTAATTATAAAGGCGAGCCTGAAACCGAGGAGGTTGAAAGCGGTATAAGTGATATTAAGGGACATTGGTGCGAAAACATCGTTACACAGCTTTATAACAACGGATATAAGCTTAATGATACTCTTTTCCGTCCTGACATACCAATAACAAGGGCAGAGCTTGACACCCTTTATAATAATTACCCCTATAAGCCATACTACATTGAAAATGATGACAGTACAGAGGATAACAGTACAATCACCCGCTATGAGCTTGCAGAATATATTATGGAATACTATAACCTTGACAAGCTTAAAAATCATCCCGAAATTTTTAGCGTAACCGATTATAAAGACGGGATTGACGAAAAGTATATACCTGCTGTTGCCATTGCTACAGCCTTTGGCGCCATGAAGGGCGACAATACCGACAGCTTTAACGGCAATAAGTCGGTTACAAGAGCCGAGGCAGCAGCCGCACTTTATAATATGCTTACCGCAGAGGAGTAAAATATGCACATCAGGATAATGACTATTGATGATTACACCGAGGTTTACAGCCTCTGGATTAATACCCCAGGTATGGGGCTTAATAATATTGACGACAGCAGGCATGGGATCGATAAATACCTAAGGAGAAATCCCACCTCCTGCTTTGTTGCCGAATACAGCTCAAAAATAGTAGGCGTTATTATGTCGGGACATGACGGCAGACGTGGATATATACATCATACCGCGGTACATATCGATTATCGCAGACAGGGCATAGGCAAAAAGTTAGTGGAAAGCGCTTTAAATGCTCTTGATAAGGAGGGCATAATCAAGGTTGCACTTGTTGCATTTTTAAATAACTCATCAGGAAATGCATTTTGGGAAAAAATGGGGTTTACCTCCCGTGAGGATTTGACTTACCGAAATAAAAACATACAGTCCTTTAAACGGACAGATACATAGTAATAAATTAAAGAGGGATTTTTATGAGCTTTGTTGATTTAATAATAAAAAAACGTGATGGAAAAGAGCTTTCAACAGCGGAAATAAATCTTTTTGTCAATGGTGTAACCGATGGCAGCATACCC
>CALIRN010000324.1 GCA_938042265.1 uncultured Eubacteriaceae bacterium | reverse complement strand
TTGACAGGATTTGGTGGTGGCCTCACTTGGGGTACAGCAATTATTAATTTATAAGAGCTTCAAAGTTTAGCAAGTTTTTCTTTAGTTGTCTATATAAGAAAACATTATCAGCTAACTTTGACTCACAAAAAGATTTTAAAAAATCTTCACTAACTAATGGTTATAAACCGCTTTGCGGATATAATATAAATATTTTCACTCAATTAAAGGAGAAAAAATTATGGCAGTATTTGAAAAAGTACAAGATATTATCGTTGACGAACTCGGTAAAGAAAAAGAAGAAGTAACACTCGAAACTTCATTTGAAGAGCTCGACGCTGATTCACTTGACCTTTTCCAAATCATCAATGACATCGAAGACGAATTCGACGTTGAAGTTGATACAGAAGCAGATATGAAAACAGTTGCTGACCTCGTTAAATACGTAGAAAACAACAAATAATTCGGGATGGGGGTGAAGCGAGCAAAGGAGTTGATTCTTTTGCGAATTTCGCCCCTTCTTTTCGTTGGACTAGTTCTATTTTCAAAATAGAATTCTAGTATAGGGGGCTCAGTAATGATATACTGAGCTTGTCCTATAATTTTCATATTGAAGAATGTCATTTTTTTTAAGATAAAAAACATTTTACAATACTAATAATTAACTTTATAAAAGAAAATACGAGGAATTCTAATTGACTGATTTTGAATCATTGATTCAAAAGGTTGATTACTATATATTATGACTAAAACAGCATTTTTATTCTCAGGTCAAGGGGCACAAAAGCTTGGAATGGCACGTGACTTATATGACCAATATGAAATAGTTAAAGCAACTTTTGATGAAGCAAGTCAAGCTTTAGGATATGATTTGCGAGCTTTGATTGATAATGATGAAGAAAAACTAAATGAAACAAAGTACACTCAACCTGCAATTTTAACAACCTCTGTTGCTGTAAGCTTACCCTTCAATACAAAAACCTTTGCGGCAGCAATAATTGTATTGTCGTCACCCGAGATAATCTGTATGCACTGCATACAGGAATCTGCCCTCTGGTCATACTGTCCCGGGAGATATTCCATGCCAAAGCATATTTCATCCTCTGCCATATCAAAGCTTTCCTCATGGATTATATCAACAGCAGGCTCTGAGAATACAGTTTTCTTAGCCTTTTCATAGGTATCCTCTGCAATACCCTCGGCATCATATCTGTTAAGAATACGCACGCCCTGAAGATTTTTGATTTCAAGGTTTTCTCTGATGTCATTAAGCAACTGATCTGCTTCAATGTCACAGCCCTGCTTTTTTTCAACATAAACTCGTTTAATTTCAGCCATTTTCTTCGTCCTTTCCTACTCCAAAAATTTTTATAAACATATATGGATATTTTACCACTTTATTTTAAATAAGTAAACAATTACTTTCTTTTTCCGTCAAGCTCTATAAAGCCGTCAAGCCTCATAGTCTTGTATCCGGTAAAACGTCCTTCGTCGAGTGCAAGCCTTATTTCCTCCATCATATTGTTAAAGAAATACAGATTGTGCATAACACAAAGCCTCATTGCAAGCATTTCCTTAGCTTTGAAAAGATGCCTTAAATAAGCCTTTGTATATCGCTGACAGGTCGGGCAGTGACATTCATCTGAAATAGGGGTATCATCAAGCTCATATTGTGCGTTTAAAAGATTGATTTTGCCCCTATTGGTGTAAACATTTGCATGTCTGCCGTTACGCGCTGGCAATACGCAATCAAAAAAATCCACACCTCTGTCTACTGCCTCAAGTATATTTGCCGGAGTGCCTACACCCATAAGATAAGTTGGTTTGTTCTTAGGCAGATAAGGTACAACGTGTTCAAGCACATCATACATTTCCTCATGAGTTTCACCTACGGCAAGACCGCCTATAGAATAGCCTGCCATATCCAAATCGGCTATTGTTTTTGCATGCTCAATTCTTATATCGTTATAAGTTCCCCCCTGGTTAATACCAAATAAAAGCTGATTTTTATTAATTGTATCATCAAGAGTATTAAGCCTGTCCATTTCAGTAATGCAGCGATGAAGCCATCTTGTGGTGCGTGCAACGGAGTTTTCCATATAGTTTCTGTCTGCCTTTGAGGGGGGACATTCATCAAAAGCCATTGCTATTGTTGAAGCCAGATTTGACTGTATCCTCATACTTTCCTCAGGTCCCATAAATATTTTTCGTCCATCAATATGAGAGTTAAAATAAACCCCCTCCTCTTTAATTCTTCTCAAAGTAGTTAACGAAAACACCTGAAATCCGCCGGAATCGGTAAGTATAGGTCTGTTCCATACCATAAATTTATGCAGACCGCCCAGTTTTTTTACCACCTCGTCACCCGGTCTTAAGTGAAGATGATATGTATTTGACAACTCCACCTGACATTTAAGATTATGTAAATCCACAGTATCAACAGCTCCCTTTATTGCCGCTGCCGTACCTACGTTCATAAATACAGGAGTTTCAATTACACCGTGTACTGTGTGAAATCTGCCCCTTTTAGCCCGTCCCTCGGTTTTTAGTAATTCATACATAATTTATACCTCATCAGTAATATTCTCAAAAAGCTCCTGTACACTTTTATTCAGCACAGGTTGTATTTCATAGGGAGCAATGTCCTTAAGCGGTCTTAAAACAAACTCACGCTTTGCCATTTCCTTATGTGGTATGGTAAGACGCTCCTCTGACATAACACAGTCCTCATACAAAACAATATCCATATCAAGTGTACGCGGTCCCCAATGGATAATTCTTTCTCTTCCATTTTCATTTTCTACACTGTTTACAAAATCAAGCAGCTCATAAGGCGAATAGAGGGTTTTTATTTCAATACAGCAGTTTAAAAAATCATCCTGCTCTATACCGCCTACAGGTTTTGTTACATAAAAAGGAGAAATCTTTGTAACTCTGCAATTTTCATCATGCTCTACAGCCTTAATTGCATTATTCAAATATCCGTTGGTATCTCCTATATTTGAACCCATAGAGATATAAGCCTTTTTCCAGCCTCTTTCAATCTGAACGCTGACATAATCAACACTTTGCATAATCGGTGCCCAGGGTTTTATTATTTCAAGACTGATTTTTTCAATTTGTTGAAATTTAATCAATAAATGACGTGCCAATTTTTCGGCAACGGTTTCTATCAGTTTAAATGTATTGTTTTGTACAAAATCTCTTATTTCACAGCAAACAACAGCATAGTTTACAGACTTATCCAAATCATCATTCAAGCCTGCCTCTCTTACATCTATAAAAAGGCCTGCATTTACCAAAAACTTTTGACCAAGCACATTTTCCTCTTTTAATACACCATGGTTTGCAAAAACCACTAACTGCTTTATATTAATAATATCACTGTACATTTTCAATACCTTCCGATAATTTTTTCAGTCATTGTAATAATACGCTTATTTTCCTTAATATCATGGACCCTTACAAAAAGGCAGTTTTTCAGCACAGCAAGCACCGAGGTAGCAAGTGTGCCTTCCAATCTTTCCTCAGTAGGCAAATTAAGAGTATTGCCTATCATGGACTTGCGCGATGCAGCAAGCAATAAAGGGTACCCCAAAGTATGCAACAGCTCCGTTTTATTGGTAATTTCCAGATTTTGTTCATAGGTTTTGCCAAAGCCTACACCCGGGTCAAGAATTATCTTATCATCAGTTACACCCGCCGTCTTTGCAATATCAACACTTTCCTTCAAATCGGAAATAACATCATTAATAAAATCCTCATAAACTGGCACTCTGCGGTTGTGCATAAGACAGCAGGGCAATTTATATTCTGCAGCCAAAGCAGCCATTTTTATGTCATACTTAAAGCCCCATATATCATTTAGCAGATCTGCTCCTGCTTTTATTGCCTCCAACGCAACACTGCTTTTATAGGTATCAACGGAAACAGGAATATCAAATTCAGCCTTGATTTTTTCAATTACGGGCATAACCCTTTCTATTTCCTGTTCCTCGCTAATCTGTATATGTCCGGGACGTGTTGACTCACCGCCTACATCTATAAGGTCAGCACCCTCGGTAATCATATGCTCTGTATGCTTTAATGCCTTGTCAATACTGTCAAATCTGCCTCCGTCGGAAAAGGAATCAGGGGTTACATTAAGTATACCCATTATATAAGTTCTGTTCTTAAATTCTTTGCCGCCAATTATCATTTATTAATACCTCATTATATAGTTTTTCTTACTTTCACTCCAGTTGCATTCATCGGCAGCCCTGCATAAAAAACAAGGTCTGGTCAGCTTATCCGCCATATATATAATACCCGATAAGTCCTCTGTTTCACTTTCATTTCTGTGAGCTGCTATTGCCGCAACTATTTCCTGTATTTCCTCATCGGTAAAGTCCGTTTCACTTAAAATATCAGCGGCAATTTTGCTACCTGCGATGTGATGCTCCATACCATTTTTATATTCCTCACATCTGCCCAAGTCATGCAAAAGAGCTGCCGCATAGATTAAATCTTTATCAATGCCAAGTCCCCGTTCAAGGTTAATAATGTAAGCTGTTCTTGCCACATCAAAAAGGTGATCCAGTCCATGCCTGCAAAACTTTCTGTTGTCTTCCAGTACAACAAGCTCATTCAGCAATTTCTGAAATTTTTCATTTGTCAATATCCTGTTATATCTCATTTTATCATATTAAAGAAGGTATTTTTCAGTTCACTGTCCTCATCAAAAACACCCCTTGCAACATAGCTGAAGGTTTTTGTGCCCGGCTTTTTTACACCACGCATGGTCATACAGGTATGCTCTGCCTCAACAGCCACCATTACTCCCTTTGTGTCAAGGTTTTCCATAATTGCATCTGCTATCTGTGCCGTCATCTTCTCCTGTATCTGAGGCCGTTTTGCAAACACCTCAACGGTACGGGCAAGCTTACTTATACCAACAACCCTGCCGTTTGGTATATATGCAATATGTGCATAGCCGAAAAATGGCATTAAATGGTGCTCACAGGTTGAGTAAAAATGAATATCCTTTTCAAGTACCATATTACTGTTTTCAACTGAAAAGGTTTTGTTTAAATGCTCGCCTGCCTCCTGTTTAATTCCTGCAAATATTTCTTCATACATGCGCGCAACTCTTTCAGGGGTTTCTATAAGTCCCTCACGGTTTATATCTTCACCAACGCCCTCCAAAATAAGCCTGACACCCTGCATTATTTTTTCCTTATCCATATTAGTACTCCTTAAATTTCCTTACATATTCCGTTATATTTCCAATAAAGCTAAGCGAGCCAAAGGCTACTGTAATATAATCCTTACATTTGAGACAATATTCCACAGCAGACCCTATATCCGACTCATAAGCATTTTCATTATATTTTTTTATTGCCTTCACCAAAACAGGGGCTTCTAACCCCCTAGGTGAAGGTGCTGTAATTGCAAATATTCTTTCCGCAAGGTGTGCGGTGCACTTAAGTATATTATCATAGTCCTTATCGGCAAACACACCGATAATAAAAAGCATTCTTCTTCCTTTAAAATATAAATCAAGACTGTTTTTCAGCCTTTGAGCCGCATCCGGATTATGCGCTCCGTCAAGTATAAATAAAGGGGCTTGATTTACCACTTCAAAACGTCCACCCCAGTGTGCAGCTTCCATACCCTTATATACTGCTTTTTCAGGGATAATAAAACCTTTGCCGTTTAGTACATCAACACATCTTAATGCTAATGCTGCATTTTCAAACTGATAATCCCCAAGCATACTGATTTTTATGTTTTTATATTTACCGTAATCAAAGCTTTGTGCAAGACCATTAAAGTTTTGATTTTTTATATCAGCTTTACTAACAAAACTGTACTCGGCTCCGACTTTATCGCAGGCAATGCGTATAACCTCCTCTGCCTCTCTTGGCTGTTCTATTGAGACAACCTGAGTACAATATTTTATAATACCGCATTTTTCCTTTGCAATTCTTGTAATTGTGCTGCCAAGCAGGGCTGTATGGTCAAGGCTTATAGAAGTTAGTACCGTAAGCATATTATTGTCTATAACATTTGTAGCATCACTCTTACCTCCAAGACCACATTCAATTATTGACACATCACACTGCTCTATATTAAAATAGCATAAAGCAGCAGCAGTTTCAAGCTCAAAGCCCGTAGGCTCAAAATCAATTGTACCGGCAGCCTCTGCAACCATAGTCATAACCTGTGCAAAGCTGTCATTTGATATATATCTGCCATTTATCTGAAAACGCTCCTCATAGCAGTAAACAGTGGGTGAAACAAAACGCCCTGTCTTATAGCCTGCTTCAATAAGTACGTTAGATATAAAGGTCCCTACAGAGCCTTTTCCGTTTGTGCCTGCAATGTGTATAATACGCTGACCGTTCTGAGGATTATTCAAGACATTCATCAGAGCCCTGATAGCCTCAAGCCCATACACACTGCCCTTTTTATAGCAGTTGTCAATATAATTTCTGGCTTGTGTATAATTCATAGCTAAATCCTTTATTTATAAAACATTTATAGGTATGTTATAACAACGGCTACAGTATAACACAAAAAAAACAATTTAACAAGAACTGATACAAAATAAAACTTTTATAAAATCTATCGTATATTATTTTATAAATTAAATCATTTTTTAGGAGGTAAAGCCTATGTCAAATAAAATTTTCAGTATTGTGCTTGGTTTTTTACTCATTTTGGGCGGCATATTTTACTTTTTTAAAGATACAATTACAGTCAGCTATGGTGCAGTATGTGCAATTATACTGGGTATAGCCTTTACCCTACTTTATTTCAAAAAGAAAAAGAAATGGGCTATCCTGCCGGGCATATATCTTTTGTATCTTGGTATAGCAAGAGCCTTTTTTATAGACATGTCAATTTATGGCTATATTATTACATCAATTTTCTTTTTGGCTCCCGGCACAATATTTCTTGTACTTTACTACAGCTCTGATAAAAGAGTTCCTCTATTGACCTTTGGACTTATTTTATTGGAAATAGGTGCTTGTGTTCTGATAACGGGACTTTACGACTTTCAAAATATTAATATGCTTTTGCTTTGCATTGGCATTGGTTTTGTGATAAACTATATTCTTAGCAGAGATTACAAAAACAGGACATCCCTTATAATGGGTCTTGTACTTGTATTGCTTTCTCTAAGAAAATTCCTTTATGTAAACGGCTATACCGATGTAATAATTTCGTTATTGCTGGTTGCAGTCGGCTTTACCGTTATAGTAAGAGCTCTTCTAAGCAAGGAGGTATAAGATGAGTGAAACAGGTCAGGTTATTGAAAAACGCGATAATAACCGATTGCTTATAAAACTTCAAAGACAAGAGGCTTGTGCAAAGTGTCGTGCCTGCAGTGCTGGTATGAAAACGGAAGAAATGCTGTTGGAGGCAGAAAATATGTGCAATGCACAGGTGGGCGACAAAGTTGATATTGCCTTGGAGGAAACCGATTTTATGAAGGCAGTATTAATTATGTACGGTATTCCCTTTGCCTGTTTTGTTACGGGTTTATTTGCAACATATTTTATACTTACTGATTTTAATATAAATAATGCTGAGATAATAAGCTTTGTTACAGGTATAGTACTTGTCCTTGTTTCCTATTTGGTTATTCACAGGTTTGAACCTCATTTTAAAAAAGATAATTATGTTCCAAAAGCAGTTAATATTGTAAACAAATGAATTTCTTATGAAAGTACAATTTAATATATTTAGAGACCGTTTCAAGTTGGACCTGTTGACAAAGTAAACAAAATCGCCTATTTATGG
>CALIRN010000323.1 GCA_938042265.1 uncultured Eubacteriaceae bacterium | reverse complement strand
GGTATTGTATCTGCCGCCGTTGATGGTATAAAATGTGCTTTGGCGGTTTGCGAAAGTTTAAAATAATAAAAATACCAACTGTAAATTTATACTCAAATAAAAAAATTATTGTTTAGTATACCGCCGTACAGTATACTAAACAATAATTTATCACTTCAGCTATTTTTCCTTTATAATTAACAGTCTATCGCCACCCTTTTGAAAACAATAGTCAGATTTAACCACTTCAACCTGATATTCCTCATCAAAATACCTTATAACACTGTCTGCAAGCTCTGTTTTATTTCCGTCAAGGTCACAGATAGGAAAAATACGTAACTGATGACATACCCTGAGCATTTCGCCTATAGCCGCAATATGAAAATAATATCCCAGCTTGTCATACATCAGTAAAAAATGGGAGCTTAAGCCAATATCATAGCACTTGTCCTCTACAGGCAGCCTTTCGGGCAGTGCATGGTATACATATCTGCCTTCTTTTCTGCCATTTTCGTAATCTGACAGGAATAAATCCATAGCACCTAAACGCAGCCGTTCAAGCTCCTCCAAGCTTTTAATATCAGTCCAGATGTAATTATCCCTGTTTTCCTCCATCTGTTTCATAACAATATCTCTTGTTTCCATAATTCTGCTCTTAAGCTCCTGCTCTGAAAATCTGTATACTATATCATATGATGTAACCTTGCCACCCTTTTTTGTAAGCTCATAATTAAAGCTTGCAGGACCGTCACCAAATCCTGCAATTCTAAGCTTCATATCCTCGTCAGTCAATCCAAACATCTTTCTGTATTCATCTAAAGTTCTGCCCCAAGGTACAACCTGATTAAGTAAAAAAGCCATACTCCTTCCTCCTTTATAAAAATGGAGCCTGTCGCACTAACAATTTTTTTGTTAGTGTGATGGCTCCTTTTAAACTTACGCTAACTGTCAGCAATACCGATTGACAGGAAATTTTAATATAATGGGTACTTGTCTGTAATAGCCTTAACTTTTGCAGCGGCCTCAGCCTTATTGCTCTCAAAGTCTCTTGCAACCATGCCGATAATGTCGGCAACCTCGGCAAAGTCAGCCTCCTTAAGACCTCTTGTTGTAGCGGCAGGAGTACCAAGTCTTACACCGCTTGTTGTATTAGGCTTTTCAGGGTCAAACGGAATGGCATTCTTATTACAGGTTATGCCTATCTCATCAAGGTTATGCTCCAGCTCCTTGCCTGTTACACCAAGCTTACGCAGGTCAACAAGCATAAGGTGATTATCCGTACCTCCTGATACAATATCAAAGCCGTTCTTTACAAGACCGTCTGCAAGAACCTTTGCATTGTTGATAATCTGCTGTGCGTACTGCTTGAACTCAGGCTGTAAGGCCTCCTTAAAGCAAACTGCCTTGGCAGCAATTATATGCATAAGAGGACCGCCCTGAATACCCGGGAATACCGCCTTGTTAATAAGCTTTGCGTGCTCCTCCTTGCAAAGAATAAGACCGCCCCTTGGTCC
>CALIRN010000322.1 GCA_938042265.1 uncultured Eubacteriaceae bacterium | reverse complement strand
AGATTTTTTGACTGTTATGTTGTATAATAAACTTGTTATTATTGTGAATTGGAGGAAAAGCTTTTGACCGATAAAAATAAAATTAAGCAAATCAGCAAAATTGCAGTATTGCTTGTGCTTACCGCAGGCGGTATTTTCAGCCTGATTAATATGAAGACGTATTTTATAGACAGTGAAACAAAACAGCTTGAGGCCCTTGATATCATATACAACAATGTATATATCAGAGGTGAGGCTGTAGGAGGGCTTACTGTAAGTCAGGCTATAGAAAAAACGGATAAGTATATTAATGGTGAGTATGCTGCCGATAAAATGCTTACTTTCAGAGTACCAACCTCAGATTATGAAAAGTCCTTTACCTATCCTGAGCTTGGTATGGGCTTTGATGTGAAAAAAGCCGTTGGAGAGGCATATAATTTTGGTCGCAGCAGCAACGGCAGCGCAAACAGATCCGAAATTTTAGAGCTTGATATGGGCGGTAAATATATCGATGCCGAGTATTCCTACAGTATAGAGCAGGTTAAGGAGTGTCTTGCTTCAATAGAGGCTGATGTAAACCGAGCTTTGGAGCCTGTGGGCAAAACAATGGATATAGACAGAACTGCAGGAGCGGCAGAGGAATTACTCAGGGTTAATGAATATGACGCAATGATAATTATTGCAACCAAGTAGTTATAAACAGGGGGAAAATATATGGCGCAGACAAGACGCCGTAAAAGGCGGCGTAAGGAAAAGCGGAAGATTAATATATTTGGGCTTATTGTTGTACTGGCAGCAATTGCCGGGGTGATTTTTGCGTCAGCTTATGCTTTTAATTTTGTTATGTCGGGAATAAGCGACAGTATATATACAAAAAGTGATGAAAAAATACTTAAATATATTGACAGGCAGACAAAAAAGGAAATGTATTTTTCAAATATTTCCGTAGACAGCATAAATATAGGCGGTATGACCAAAACTGATGCCGAAAAAAAGCTCAGGTCAGAAATCAGTATACCCGAAAGCAACGTGGCGGTTGTTATTGCCGATGATAATAACAAATATACAAAGTCATGCACAATGGAGGAATTTGGTATTTATTTTGACCTTGACGGTGCCATTGAGTCGGCTTACGACTTTGGCAGAACAGGTACAGATGAGGAAAAGATTGCAAATTTCAAATCTCTTGAAAACAATCCGCAGAATTTTCAAGTTATGTATTATGATGAAGCCAAGATAAGGGCTGTAGTGGATATGATAGCTAAGGGTATAAATGTGGAGCCTGTGGATGCTGCCGTTAAGAGAACAAGCGGCAGCTTTGAGGTAACACCTTCTGTTGTAGGCTACAGTATGGATTCGGAGCTGCTTTACAATAGTGTGCTTGAGGCTGTTACAAGCCGAAATTTTGGTACGGATGTAAGCTTTACCGTTACCAGAAACGATCCTCAGTATACCGAAGAAGACTTTAAGTACATTGATAATGAAATAGGAAGCTGCTACAGCTCCTATAAGAAAGGTGATGCCAACCGTATTACAAACCTTGAAAACGGCTGTAATAAAATTGACGGAGTTGTGCTGTATCCCGATGAAGTGTTTTCCACCAACGACCATTTTAATCCCTGTACATACGAAAACGGCTGGAGAAGCGCAGGTACAATAGTAAATGGTAAGGTTGAGGACAGTATCGGAGGCGGTATGTGTCAGGTGTCTAGTGCTCTGTATCAGGCTGTATTGGAGGCAGAGCTTGAGGTGATTGAACGGTTTAACCATTCACTTAAGGTGGGTTATGCGGACTATGCTTTTGATGCAACCCTGGCAGGTGATTATAAGGACCTGAAGTTTAAAAACAATACAGGCTATCCTATGTATATTGAAAGCTATCTGACAGGCTCAAATGTAGTGGTTAAGCTTTATGGCTATGAGGTACATGATTCGGGTCGCAGGCTTGAATTTAAAAATAAGCTTATTAAAACAACGCCTCCTCAGGAGCCTGAAATTATAGAGGATAATACAAAGCCTGAGGGCTATGAGGAATATACGGTAACAGCTCTTGACGGAAAAACCTATGAGCTTTACAAGTATATATATGAAAACGGTACAATTGTTGATACCGTAAAGATAAACACAAGCACTTATCTGCCAAGGCGGGCAGAGGTGATAAAGGGTACCAAAAAGCCTGAGGAAACCACCGAAGCAACAACGGTCGATACTGGAACAGAAATTGCTGAAGGTCAGCAGCAGGAGGTCATTATGGACCAGATTGTTGACGGTGACGAAAATTTATAATAAATTTTTTGAGGCGGATTTATGCTCCGGCCCCTTTATAGTATTTTGCTGTTATTTGTCATTTTAAGCATAATACCATTATATAATGTGTTAAATTTATTTAATATAATCATTGACTTTTTTGGTTATATATGTTAAATTAAAAGTGTAGTTGTAATTGCTACATAATGTTGCGGATTTTCCTGTCCGTAATATAACCTATATAAAGCAAGAAAAATAAAACTCGTTTTATTTGGATGCGGGTATAGGTTACCGACACGTTAGTGAAGGTGTTATATTGCCCTGTGAAACAGGGCGCTGTGTTAGAGAAACTAGCACAGCAATCGGAACTGGGTTTCGATGATGTATTTTTTTATCTTTAGGAGGATTTTTTTAATGAAACAAGGTACTGTAAAGTGGTTTAATGCAGAAAAGGGCTTTGGCTTTATCTCTGTTGAGGGTGAGGATGACGTGTTTGTACATTTCTCAGCTATTAACTCTGAGGGCTATAAGAGTCTTGAAGAGGGTCAGAAGGTTGAATTCGAAGTGGTTCAGGGTGCTAAGGGTCCTCAGGCTGCAAATGTAGTTCGTTTATAATCATAGGGGTTTATTTAAAGTAGATTAAGTTTTATTTTTATATAGATAATTTTGGTTATAACACCATTAAGCCTGCGGTTTGACGCAGGCTTTTTGCATGAAAAAGGATTTTATACCCATTATGCGTTTTATTCTTAAATGATAAATATAAATTCATTTTACCGTATATCTGTAAAATTTTCCTGTTGTGATTATATCTCCGCCATTGCACCGGTAAGGTACATCTTTCTCGTAATGAAATCCAAGCTTTATAATAATATGTCCGGAAACCGTATTGTCTACTGCATGAACAGCAATACACTCCTTGATTTTTAAAACATCTTTTGCATAACTCATCACTTTATTCATAGCCTCTGAAATATATCCATTTCCCCAAAATCTTTTTCCGAGATTATAGGAAATATCCCAGTTGTTTTCTTCCTCATTAAAGTATATAAGGCAGGTTCCTATAATTTCCGATGTTTCTTTTAAAACAATAATCCATCTGTTCCATTTGTCATTTTCGATATTACCAAGTTCAAATTCAACAAATTCTTTTGTATCATTTATATCGCTGCTTGCTTTCCAATACATATATCTTGATACATTTTCATCCTGCATCCAACAATGAAAAATGTCATTTATGTCCTCTGAATGAATTTCTCTTAAAATCAGTCTGTCTGTTTCCAACTTAGGTGTGGTCATATTACCTCTCCGTAAATTATCGTTTTTTATCTGTTTAACTTTCCGTTAAACGGAAAGTTATCGCATCAGGTATTTACAAATTTAAGGGAGAAATCTTAAGACTTCTCCCTTAAATATTTTGGAACTAATCAATTTATATAAAACTAATTTTTTTATTTTACTTTACACGGGCAAGAGCCTGCCTAATATCATCAATAATATCATCAACGTTTTCAATGCCCACTGACATTCTTATAAGGTCAGGTGATACGCCGCATTCAGTAAGCTGCTCATCAGTAAGCTGTCTGTGAGTTGAGGAGGCCGGATGAAGTACACTG
>CALIRN010000321.1 GCA_938042265.1 uncultured Eubacteriaceae bacterium | reverse complement strand
CGGCAGTAACCTTAATCTCCCTTGCCTCCTTGTCATTTTCCACCCTGTGACCTCTTACAAGAAGCCTGTGAGTGTTGACTGCATAGGGTGTACAGGTAATAAGAGTACAGTAATCCATACCCGTATCTATTGACAAACCCGATAAATCCTCAGGCTCCACAATTAAAATTCTGTCAACCTCATAGGTATAAATCTCATCAAGCACCCTTATTATAAATTTATCACCCTCTGCAAGCTTATCAAGGTTGGTAAACAGCTTTGCAGACGGCAGACCTCTGTGACCTGAAACAACCGCATGTGTATCGACACCGCCTATGGGAAATGAGGAGCCTTCAAGATGACCGATAGCCACCTGTAAAACGCCATCATCGGTTCCGTGATAAATTGGCAGTGATACATTAATTTCAGGTATTTCAATATAGCCGATGATACCTGTACCCGATACGTTAAGTATGCTGTTGTATTCCGCCTTTTCCTCCTCCGTCATTTTCCAGCGGAAGGGCTTTGATAAAAGTTTTTTGTTATACTCCTGCGCCTGCTTAATCATATTGGCGTATTCCTCCTGATTAAGGTCGGCAACCTGCTCCACATAGCTTGCTATTGCCCGTGTCTGGTGGAAGGAATTCCAATAGTCACTGACTGTAGGATACAGCAGCAAGGAAAGACCTACGAACAACATCAGAAACAGCACAATTGTTATTATTCGATTTTTCATAAAGCTTTCCTCACCGTTGTAAGTATTTTAAGTTCCCACCCCCATGTAAGGGGGCGGGATAAATATTATTTTTTATAGTGTAACCCCAATTATCAGTTGCTGTTCATACGCCTTTTTGTGATAAGAAGTACGGATGCAATAATAACAAGCGCACCGCCAAATAAGTAGATAACTCTTGTACCCATACCACCTGTTTCAGGAAGTACAGCGCCCTTATTATTTACAACTGTTGTACTAATTATTTTACTTGCTTCACTTGATACGGTAATTGAGTCAGTGTCTTCAACAAATTCAGTACCATCTGCATTTGTTCTTGTAACAGTCAGACTGGTAAGTGTAGGATTATCCGAATCAAGGCTATGTTCAGCAACAACAGTAAAGTAAATATCCTCTGCCGTGTTATAACCGGCAGGTGTTGTTGACTCAACAAGCTTATATTTACCATCATCAAGTCCCTTAAATTCAAATTTTGATGAATTTTTAAGCACTTTTTCTTGGTCTACTGCAACGTAATCTGTACCATTATACTTGTAAAGTGTAAAGCCTGCGCCATGAAGAGCATTTTGATTCTGATCAACCTTGTTAACATCAAACTCATATGTAAACACTACAACTGTATCTTTTACAGTTTTATCTGTTGTATCATCACCATCACCTGTACCATCTACCTTGTACTTAGGGTTATTTGAGTATTCAAGACATGCAGTGTTAGGGTTACCTGTTGAGCCAATAACTGCATCTTCATTAAGCTCAGCTGTGTAGGTTACAACAATAGTATCTCCTGCTGCTAAACCGCTTGCTGCAGTTTTAAGATCTTCAATTTTTACATCAAATGAGCAGTCATCTGTCAAATTGTTGTTAATTGTTTCAGCATTAATTGTTGTTTCAGTTCCGCCTATCTTTACACTTACATCATTATTAAAGGTAAGACCTGTTGATAATTCATCATGGAAAACAAGTGTATACTTTTCGTAATCAGCATAATCCTCAGGAAGAGTAGCTGTAAGTGTGAAGGTTACATTATCTCCGATATCATGGTCAGCAGAATCCTTTAAAGATTCTTCTTCTGCTGTTGAATCGTTGATATCGTTAACCTTCTTTTCAAACTTAGGTGCCTTTTCTGTTTTTGTCTTAACAGTTGTATTTGCATTAACTACACTAAGAATATAAACATCGCCTGTTGCAAGGTCTTTATCCTTAATTAAATAGTAACCCTGAGAGGATACTGTAATTACAGCCTCGTTTTTTGCTGCCTCAGCATCATCCTTTGTTTCTGTTAAATTATTAGCAGCCTGTGTTGCAAACTCGGTTGCAGATATAGTACCATTTTCAAGCTTCTCAGCTAATTCGCTTGCCGTACCCCATTCATCAGAAGCATTTACACCTGTGCCATAGCTTATTGGATCTATCAGCACCTTTTCTTCTTCTCCGTTTGTAGTGACTGTATCGATCTTGCCGGTTAAAATCTGATAAGCCTCATAAGTATGACCATTAACCGCATTTTCGATAGTAATTGTGTATGTTTCATCCGCCATTGCCGTAACGCTCATACCAAGCACCATAATTACAGCTAAAAGCATACTAAGCATTTTTCTTAAATTTTTCATAATATCGCTCCCTTTCATTTTAAATTTAACAAATGCTTCAACGTCAGTTACATAAATCCTGATCTATCCCCCTTCGTTTGACAGATCTTATATACAAACAGCAAGCTGCAAATATTATCATAAGCATACCCGCCATAGTATAAATTACTGTGCCTGTACCGCCTGTTTCAGGCAGTACATAGCCGGACTCATCACCGCCAAGCTTTTTATTGGTAACATTTACCGTACCGACAATGCCGTTTGTATCAGCAGCAGCGCCAATATCAATTTCGTTATTTTCATAAACAGGATTTTCCTCAAAGCCCGATACGGAATGTTCCTTTACAAAATAGCGGTATACTACATTCTTTTCCGTTACGGTTCCGTCACCATTTGTAACCGATACAGTGCCCGATACGGGTAAATCGGTAACATCAATTTTACCTGTCCATGGCGCAGTAACAGTGTGATTACTGCTTACAAGCTCCTCACCTATAAGAGTACCTGTTCCATCGACAGAGTTTGCTACAGCTTTAAATTCAACCTCAAAGTCACTGAAATTACTCCAGTTTGAAACGCTTCCCGTAAAGTAAATCGGCTCATTACCCACAACAAACCTGTAGGTATATGTGTAGCCTTCGGACCACGCTACATCCTCAATATCAACGCCGTCCTTTTTTACGGAGAGAACGTATTCAGAACCCATATACTCAGGGTATTTAGCAGAAATAACAAGATCCACAGCAGAACCCTTAACTAAAGCTTCATATTCCTGCTCATTGAAATAGACCTTAACTGTTTCAGGCTCGAATACTTCATACACCCTTCTGTAAAGATCAAAGGTAATTGCACTGACATCAATTGCAGACAGCGAATTTCCGTCCTTACCCTGCCATACTTTAATTATCCATATAAACTTCTTATCCTGCATGGTATTTGTGATAGTCACCCGATTACCGTCATATTCATACGAGGCTTTATAGCCCTCAACAGGCTGCTCTGCAACGTAGTACTCTATCTCTGAATAATTACCGTTTACCATAGCCACTGTAGGCAGATTATCTATAACCCTTTGCCAACTGTCCGAGGTAATGGTGTATGTTTCCAAATAGTCGGGATCATCGGTAAAAATACCTTTATCATCTTCAGCAGTAACATCAACAACCTTAAACTTACACTCTTCCGAACACCATATTGTAAATAATAAGCCATCAACAGCTTCATCTGCCGTAAAGCTTGGGGAAGAATAAGTTCCGCTTTGCATACCTCCTGCAATATAATAAATTCTTTCTCCCGACGGATTTGTTATATTCAAATATCCATCGCTTCCGGTATATTCAATATCAAACCTGACCTCGTGTCCATTAGGCAAAACAGCCTCATAATCTTCTTTAGCGTTAACCTTATATTTCAGCCTTACATATTCAGCATTAGGATTAATCTCTATAGGCTTATACCTTCTGCGGAGATTAACCTGTATACTGTTCACATCAGGGGTATGCTCCCCAACGCCGTTAATGCCAAGCCATACCTTGTCAACCTTAAGTGATGTGGTAGATATTTCTGCATTTTCCATATATTTTACGGGCTTTTCACCTATCAGGTTTGCAGTACCATCAGGCAATGTATCCGGCATATTGTCCACATCGTATTCCTTACTGCTATCCTTGTAATAGAAATACAGATATTCCGGATTATCAGGCAGCATATAGCCTGCGGGCGGAGCAACCTCAACCAGACAGTACAGGGTATTTTCCACCAGATTTTCTCTGTTGAAATTTACCGCTGCATAGCCGTTTTCATTGGTTTCATACAGCTCCTTTTCCGAATCCACATAAGTATCGGCAGCTTTATCATATTGGTAAAGCTTAAACTTAGCGCCCTGCAGGTATCTGTTATTATGCTCCTTGGAAATTTTATAGATAACATAGGTACCTTTTTCTCCGATACTGCCGCCCGAAGCACTTGTACTCCAGCTGTCCTCACTTTTAATTTCATCGCTTTTTGCATTAATTTCCGAGGTGATTTCAGCTATATTTACCGCTCCTACGCCCTTATCCCAATAATCTGCATCATCCTGTAAATAATTTGACACATAGGTGTATTCAAATATATAATGACTGCCGTCATTAGGCAGCTGCGCCGTAATTATATTTTGCAGCGTATCACCATTCCATTCCGTTGACACAGTTTCCTTATAATTATAAGACCAAAGCTCAGCGTCAACAGTGTTTCCTTTAATCCATTCACCATCCTCATTAATAGCTGCATAGTAAAGCTTTACCGTAGAAGGCTGAAGCTCTATATCTCTTTGTAAATATTGTGAACCGTTACCGTTGCCGGAATGATAGGTTAATGTATCCACAAGCTCAAAAGTACTGTCCGTACCATATTTTTTGCCCTCAGGGTTTATTTTAAGCGAATAATTAAGCTTGTTCGGATTCCAATTAACGCCCTTAATTATCTGTTTGGTTGCCTCAGAGCTTCTGTCTACGGTAACCTCCTGCGTCTGTTCCGCCGTATCAAAGGCAATACCGTTAACCTTAACGGAGGCATTGTTTTCAAGCACCACGGGTGTACTGCTTATTTGACCCTTTTCAGGCATACAGTCCTCCGTAAGCTGACAGGTATAACGCAGATACAATGTACCCTTATTTGCATTTGCAATTATTGTTGTAACAGCGTTTCCCTCTACAACAGTTTCCGTACCTGTATTTGTATAGTCAGTGCCTATACTGTCGGCAATTGTTGTATAATTTCTATTATCATAGGACATTTCAAGGCTATCAATAGTAACCTGCGAAGGAAGTGTATCCGTTACCTCTACAGGCGCTGCATCTTCATCTAAATTAATTCTTACTATCCATACAACCTTACCGTCCGTACTTGTTGCTGCGCTGTTACCGACATTACCTATTCCGTCGGTTTTTATAACACCTTTTGTAAACGGATAATAGGCGTCGGCAATATTACCTACAGCATTAATATTATTACGGTAGGTATAGCTGTTGCCATAAACCGTTGTATCAACCGTTGTTGTGTAGCTGTAGGAAATTTCATGACATTCCTCCCTGCAAACAGTGTCATTGAACCGGTACAGGAACTTGGTAAATTTGATATCCTCACCGAGATTTTCAATTTCATCGTCAGAATAAGCCGTACTTCCCACGTAAAAGGTCAGACCGTCAAGCTTAGCTGCCAGTGCCTCATTACCTGCCTTAAGTAAGTTTACTGTATTAACAATTGCAACAGCGTCATCATGGCTGAAATAATGTCCCTTATCCGCATCATAAATAGTATCTGTAACAGTTCCTGCCGGAATACCGTTTTCAGGTACGGTCATTTTAACATCCCATGTTACTTTCTTAATTCCGTCACCCAAATCTTGGACATTATTAAAGCTCTTATATAAATAATTTGTATTAGCCCATATACGAACCTCCGCACTATATTTCCCAAAGGTTGCCTTATTGATTATGCCGCTTGTATAGCTCCAATCGGTCATATGAGAATTATAGGTTATCGTATAGAGTGTTTCACTGTCTTCAATAAATTTGATTGATTTTCTTCCCTCATTATCAGTGATGATTTCATAATTGCCGTCATCCGGGGTTACGGTAATATCACTCTCATCCACAGCCTCCGACAGCATGATATCCTCTAAAACACCGCCCGCAAGAGAAGTTTTTGTGCCGTCAAGCTTAACTGTCCAGGTTACAGTATTATCACCTGTCTTTTGTCCGTCTTTAACAAGTGGACTTGGCAGAGAATTATTTACATAAACACTCTGGCTGTCCTCCGCCTTAACGGTCAAATTGGTATTATCTGCAACCGCTATGGTATTAACCTTATTACTAATGTTGGTATTAACCGACTGTTCCGTACCATCCTCATTTTTAGGAATATCAAGCTTATATGTATAGGTTATACTGTAACTGTAATAAGTATATTTGTTTTGATCGTCCTCATCCTGTACTTTACCCACAAGAGCAGGCAAATCCATACTCAGGGTATTATCGTCAGCATTAAAGACATCCTCAGGGTTCTTTTCCTCTGAAGCGATTACATTTGTTGTTTCCGAACTGCCATACTGACCTACAGTTACAATATGCTCAACCTTATTAACCTGCACACTGTCACACTGTACTCCGGTAACAGCCGAGCTGCCAATACTCATCTTATCCTCAATATTAATAGGATCAGGAGTACCCTTTTGAGAGGATATATCAACCGTATAGGTTATTGTATTATTTGCAAGGCTGTAGCTGCCGGCAGTCTTTTTGGTTGTTATATCATATTTTGTATTTGCATTATCGGGATATACTATCTGATCTGCAGGAACATCAAGCCATGTTTGGCCTTCCCCCGGAATGGTAATACCTCCCTGTTCATTAAACGCCTCGCTGCCGATTTCAGCAGCAAAATGGATTTCACCATCGACAATTTCCTCCTGTTCATCAACATAAGCCTGGAAAAATCTGACCTTAAGGAGGTATTTTCCGTTATCCTGCTTAGTAATCATAAAAATGAATTTATCTTCATCTCCGTCATTTTCTATCCATCTGTCTACCTCAGGCACATTGACAAGCTCTTCAGGCAGCTCATATTCAAAATAATAATAAGCCGTATCACCGTCAGTTACTTTTTGCGCAGCCTGTATTTCCTCTTTACTTGGTACAAATTCAATTGAAAGAGTTGCAGTAACGGTATCCTTATCGGCATTGTACTGTGCAGTTGTACCAAAACGAATTTCCGCCTTATCGAACATACTCTGTGTAAGTGCGTCACTTAAAGGTGAAGCAAACTTAATTGTATTTTCAAATACATCTGCAGACTTCTCTACACTTACATTTACTATACTGTTGCCCAAATTGCCGGGCTTTATATTACCGTTATACAGACTATCTGCCGATACATTGCTGTCTGATTGATTTTCTGTCTGATTTTCCTTATTATTTTTACTGCATTCCTCATTATGGGTATGCTCCTGCAGGGTACAGACAAGCTGTTTTTGCAGGGTATAGCATTCATCCGTATGAATATGCACGGCAGAAGTATACTCCACCGCTTCACCGGAGACTGCAATATCCTCCATATCGGAAAGTAAAGCTTCATCCTCCGACAAATTACAGGTTAAAACCTTAACAAGCTCATAGCATTCCTCAATATGGGTATGCTCCTGCAAATTACACGCATTATCCGACTCCATGGTAATTGCAGGCAAAATAAGCATATAGGCTGTCATAAATACCATAACGACAGCTAAGCTCAAAACAACCTTATGCCATATTGAAAGCATTTTATGCTTTTTTACGTATTTTTTTGCTTGCGGCAATCTGTCTACCATCACAAGCCCCCCTTATTACAAAAGTCAAAGATATTCGTGCTCCGCTTTAGAAGTGAGGGATTTACTATGTCGGTTAAAAGCAGATTTAAAATTTGCTTTTAATCTATCCTGCCCATTCCCTTAAACGGCCATACCTTAAATACTATTCTGCCAACTATCTGCTCCTCAGCAACACAACCTACCATACTGCTTCTGCTGTCCACGGATGTTGACCTGTGATCTCCGCATACAAACACCTTACCGTCAGGCACCTGATACGGAAGCTCTATATCACATTCACCAAGAGCCTTTTCAACAATATAGGGCTCATCAAGCAGTTTATCGTTTACATATACATTGCCGTCCCTATCTATATTTACCCAATCCCCCGGAAAAGCAATTACACGCTTTACAAGTATCTTATTATTATAGTAAAAAGATATAATGTCACCCTGCTCAAAGTCAAAGCCTTTTACGGATATAACTATATCACCCTCAGTAAGGGACGGCGTCATTGACGAACCGTATATCTGCAGCACCGGCAAAAACAAGGTTGCCACAAGAACTGCGGCGGCCGCCACAGTCACCAATATAAAAACGGTACTGCGCAGAAGGTAATTATATCTTCCCATGTATCTTACTCTTTTCAGCTCAGCCTCAAGCTGGTTTGCATTTGGAAAATCCCGTTCTTTTTTACTCATGTATCCCTTATCCCCTTAAAACAGAAAAAGCCCCGTAAATCAGGGGGCTTTATATAGTAATTATTCTTTTCTCGGATTACAGATTTATCACTCATTTTTACCGTACATTAGCTCAATATTGTACAAATACTGGTCAGCAGCTTTTTGAGCCGCCTCAAAAACACCGTTAAGCTCAAGCGCCGCCTCTGCAAGACTGCCCGCCTTTTCCATAATAAGGCGCTTATTTTCAAGCTCTTTATTTTTTTGCTCAAGCTCCGCCTCCAATGCCTCCACCTTACGTGTCTGTTCCAAAAGCAT
Organism: uncultured Eubacteriaceae bacterium; assembly: GCA_938042265.1. Taxonomy (GTDB): domain Bacteria; phylum Bacillota; class Clostridia; order Lachnospirales; family CAG-274; genus CALWRD01. The sequence goes on along the minus strand of CALIRN010000321.1, from coordinate 1,866 downwards.
TTCAAGAAGCTCCGCCCTGCTGAGCCTTTTTAGTTCCTTATCAGTCATAATTTTCCCCTTAAATGCAGAAAGACAAGGCACTTAAAGCCCCCAAGTCAACCCTGTCTGACAGTTTAACAGCAAAGCCAAAACGTACATGGCTATTACTTATTTATGTTTACTTTAACATACTTTTAACAATATTGCAAGGGCAATTTATATATTTTTAACAAAATAAGCTTATTTTTATTAAAACAGCTGTTTTAGGGTTTAAATTATACGGACAAGCAGTACATAAAATAACATTTATTTATATTATCGTGTCGAAAAAGTCTACACACTTGCAAGAAATGCTTGCATTTCTTACAGAATGGTAATACGTACCACCAAGGATTGCCATATTCACGCTCCACTCACACAAAGATTAAATGCTGTTCATTCTCTGCTTTTTCAGCATAAAATTTCTACATTTATTCTTGCCATTTATTCCGCCTCTAAAAAAGATTTGGTGCTTATAAAATTTGCTGCTTAATTGGTGTTGAACATGGCATTCATATAAGTATAGACAGAGTTTACCGATTTATAAAATCTATGAATTCATACAAAATGTCCACAATAAAGCCTAAGTTAATACATTCAAAAAATGATGATTCTGCTTCCTTCAATAATGAGGTTAGTAACAATTTACCACTGATCAACATATGAAATAAACGGCAAACACCGCGTTATCTGCAATCCGCAATCGAAACATTATGAGTGGCGGGATTTAAGGTTGCAGAATATGACGAAGTGCCAAAAAGGCAGGAAAAACAGGTATTTTGTGTGGAATATGAAGAAACAGCGGATAAAATTATAATAAATTATTCAGTGCTGTCATCAGAAATATAGCATATTAACTTCCTCACTATCACTATTCCTTTGTCTTATAACAATCAATTAATGAATAATTTACTTGATATTAACTACACTATTCTTGAGGTGGTATTATGGATAAAAAAGAGCAAGAACAATTTCACGAACAAAATAGTTTAAATAAGTTTAACAGCATAACACAGAAAGATACGCCTGAAAATCAAAATCAGACGCACAACGTAAGAAAAGAAGGCATTCAACCGATTAACCAGAAGAAATAGAATTTAAATGTTGGAGAGTATAGGAGAGGCGTAGATCCAAATCTACGCCTCAGTTTGTAGCAACAGTGGTAAACGGTAGTATGTGCAAGTCATCATTTTGTCAACCTGTATATACCAAACAGCTTACAAGAGTTTATCACATTAATAACTTATTATAGCATTTTCAAGCTCCTTTAATGCCTGTTTATGAATACTTAAAACATAACGATATGATTTGTCTAATTTATCAGCTATTGAGCTAAAATCTTTAAATTCAACATACCTTTTATATAAAACCTTTATATGTAATTAATTATCTAACTGATAAATTTCATTTATAATTTTACGCTTTATATCAACAAATTTATCAATATTTTCATTGACTTCTGTTTCAAGGTCACTAATTTCAGCTAAAGTTTTACAAACCTTGCATCACTTGAAGCACTGCTTCTTTGAACTCTTACTACAATGTGGAGAGAAAAGAAGCTTGATGAAGCTATGAGAAGAAAAATTCAAGGACATAGCGGCAAGGGAACAGGTGAAATAGTATATACACATTTTGAATTTGAAAGCTTAAAAACAGAATTAAATAAGCTATGATATTTGTGTCATACCTCACAAAATTTCACATATTTTCACACCGTTTCACAGATTTGGCAAAACATAAAAACCTCGGAAACAAGCATATTTCCGAGGTTTTATAATTCTTATTATATTTAAAAATATTATCTCTTTGAGAACTGTGGTGCACGACGAGCTGCCTTTAAACCGTACT